>RFPW01000042.1 GCA_009925965.1 Betaproteobacteria bacterium | reverse complement strand
CCAAGGTCACCCGGACGGCTCTCCTCAATGCAGCTTCGGTCGCAAGCCTGATGCTGACGACGGATGCCATGGTTGCTGAGCTGGTCGAAGACAAGCCATCGGGCGGCGGCATGGGCGGCGGCATGGGTGGTATGGGCGGCATGGGTGGCATGGGCGGTATGGACATGTAATGTCCGGACCGTTCATGTCCTGAGTCGTTCACTGCGCGACTGAATCCACCGGCTAGTCTCTGCACTAGCCGGTGGATTTTTTTTGCGTCACCATTTTTACTCACACTTTTTTGGCCACATTTTGACAACGACCATGCCAGCCCCGTCGGATTCCGGATTCGCTCAACGGGTCAAGGCGGCCATGCGCGATCGTGATTCGCTGCTATGCGTTGGGCTTGATCCCGACCCCGTACGAATACCCCGACATTTGGCCAGCAGATCCGATGCAATCTTTACATTCTGTCGTGCCATCGTCGACGCGACCGCCGACCTGGTCTGTGCCTTCAAACCTCAGATCGCGTACTTTGCGGCCCAACGGGCAGAAGAACAGCTCGAAGCCCTGATTGCCCACATTCACCAAGCGCACCCTGGGGTCCCTGTGATTCTGGATGCCAAACGCGGCGATATCGGACCGACCGCTATCCAGTACGCCCGCGAAGCCTTCGAGCGGTATCAGGCTGACGCCGTGACTCTGAGTCCCTACATGGGCAGAGACTCAATCACCCCCTGGCTGGAATGGCCAGACCGCGGCATCTTTTTGCTGTGCCGAACCTCAAATCCCGGCGGCTCAGATCTGCAGTCCCTGACGATTGAAGGGCGCCCACTGTTTGAACGAGTCGCCCATCTGGCGGCAACCCCCCTGAATCAGGGCGGCTGGGGAGCGCCCGGACGCGTTGGTTTGGTTGTGGGCGCCACCTTCCCAGCCGAGATCGAACGCGTTCGTACCATCGTGGGCCCAGACATGCCGCTCCTAATCCCCGGGATCGGCGCCCAGGGGGGCGATCTCGACGCGACGATTCGCGCGGCCGGCCCCTTAGCGAGCGTCATCAACTCGTCTCGCGATATCCTCTACGCGGGCGCGGGCGAAGACTTTGACCAGGCAGCCCGGGCCGCAGCCACCAAACTTCGCGACTCGATCCGCACATCGATCGGCACCTCGATCCGAGACGCCATACAGGGAGCCGGCGCCTCTTCTTACACCAACCCCCAAGCCACCTGACCGAGATCAACGCCGTGCCATCGAACCAAGCATCCGCAAGCGCCTTACGCGCTCAATTCCGCAGTGGCGTTGCGAGCGGCCATACCTCAGGTCTCGCACCCAACCTCGTTCAGGGCAATCTCGTCGTCCTGCCCGCCGAATACGCACAGGACTTTTTGATTTTTTGCCAGCGCAACCCGAAACCCTGCCCGGTGCTCGGGGTCTCGGCAGCCGGAGAAACTCAATTCCCGCAACTCGGCGAAGGGATCGATATTCGTCATGATCTCGCCAAATATCGGGTCTGGAAACACGGTGAAGTCGTCGAGGAACCCACGGACATTGCCCATGTCTGGCGGGACGATCTCGTCAGCTTTGTAATCGGTTGCTCGTTCTCTTTTGAGTCCGCCCTGATCGACGCGCAGATTCCGCTTCGCCACGTCGCGCAAGGCCGTAATGTCGCGATGTTCAAGACCAGCATTCAAACCATCCCATCGGGTCCATTCCAGGGTCCGATGGTTGTCTCAATGCGACCACTGCGCGCCGCCGATGCAATTCGTGCGATTCAGATCACCTCCCGGTTTCCGGCAGTTCACGGTGCCCCGGTGCATATCGGTGATCCGAGCCTCATCGGCATTGAGGACCTGAGCAGGCCTGACTATGGCGACGCGGTCGAGGTAATGGGGGACGAACTGCCTGTCTTCTGGGCCTGCGGCGTCACCCCGCAAGCGGTCGTTCAGGCAGCTCGAATCCCTTTTTCAATTACCCATGCCCCGGGCGCGATGCTGATCACTGATCTCAGCAATCAAACGCTCGCGAGTTTTTGAGGATCTCGAGCTTCTAATTGAACTGCTACTCGAACTCTGGCCCGCGCAATCGCTCCAGAACAGTTCGCGCCTGTGCGTTGCGGACCGCTGCGATCACCTGGACATTGCCGCCATGGCGCGCATAGGTCGATGCATCCTGCCCACGCCCGTCCACATGATTGGGATTGGCCCCGAGATCCAGCAGGGTTCGGACGGTTTCTGCGCGGTCCGGACGGCGACAAGCCAAGAGAAGCGCACTGCGCCCCATCGAATCGATTGCATCCACCTCGAACCCAGAGCCCACAATGGCGCGCAAGGCCGCCGCAGCCCGACGATCATCAGCCTGAGATTCGGCCCGCGTGCTTCGCGCCGGCGCTCCCGCCGCGAGAACACTCGCCAGCGGCCATGGAATGAGACGGCTACGATCGTGCCGATCAAGCTCGGGGTCGGGTCGTGCAGCAGGACCGGCCAGAACAGCGAGACGGGTTATCAGCAGCCAACGTTGCCGCTTGAGTGAATCGATGGTTTCAGGACGATCCAGTGCTGGCACCGGTGGCACGCCAGCGAGCTCGGCAGGATCTCGAACCAGACTGCCTAACAGTGCGCCAGCGCGGACAGCAATTCGGGCCGCGACCGGGTCCATGCCAGCCCGCAAGGCAGCCGCCAAGCCACTCTCGATCGGGACTTGAACTTTAGAATGCTGCCCGGCCGAAACATCAATTGATCCGTAAGGCGGGATCACCCGCGGACCCGCCGGCACACCCCGCGCTGACGGGTTCGCCCCTGCCGCATCGCGGGCGACGGAGGTGGCTGCCGCGTCGGCAAGCAGATCGTCCTGCTCCGGCGGTGCCGCCGGATTGGCGAGAGTGAACGCAAACGCGACTTCGCTCTCGGGTATCGGCCGGCTTTCGTAGCAGGCGAGGAATGCTTCGAAGAAGTCGACCGCCCGACCATGCTGATCGCGACGACGGGGGTCGTGTAACAAACCCACCATGGGCACGCCGGCGCGTGCGCGCGGGGCCAGTGCACGCAGTGCGGATGGCCCGTCAGGCCGGTCGAGCACCTCGGGCCCCCGGGCCAACGCCAGCGCCACGATTGAGGGCGACTCGAGAGCAACCCCGGCAAGCTCACCCCAACCGACGCGGGTCTCATCCCCTGGCAATGGCATCCAGGGGTCCACACCGGCGGCCAATACGGCCGCCGCCAAGGTCGTCCAGTCCGGTGCGCTGACATCGAGCAACAGCCGGACAACCGCCCCAGGCGATTCAACTAGTGCCCGTGCCAGCCAATCATCGGCAATCGCCCGATGTTGAGGATTCGCGCAAAGCAATCGCCAAACAGCACGAATCCGACGCGGGACCGCTGTCCCGGTTTCAGAATCTTCAAGACTTTCGCCGACCAACCCGGATGCTCGAGCGGCCTCAAGCATCACGGAATCCCCGTTGCGCGCGGCCACAGCCAATAGCGCGTCGACCGCAGCTGGCGCGTAAGCATCCAGTGCCTTCCACTGCGCCGCTTCGAGCATCGGACGGACTACCCGCGGCGCTGCCGAATCGTCGGCCGACGAGGCATCCGCCCAAGCGGCCTCCGCAAGCGCGGATCCAGCAGATGGTGCCGACCCAGCCGATCCGCCAGGAATGACCGGCCCCCCTGGTTGCGCGTAAGTCAGTGTCTGCCCCGCATCCTGAGCGTTTGATGGGTCCGCAGCGCCCGGTTGGGTTCCGGCACGGGTCTTGGAACGTGGGTCCTTCGGATTGTCGCGCGGGGCCTGGCGAGCGTAGCGAACCGTAATCATGAGACCGCACCCAAAGCCTGGGCAGTTGCAGACGGCCCGGAAGCCCCTACCGCTCCGCTGGCGGCAGATTCTGAGCCGTTGGAATTATAGGATTGGACAGCTGCAGACGAGCCGGCCATACCGGCCATACCAGCGGCACCGGCGCCTCGCGCAACCTGACGATCACGCAAGAGCCCTAAACGTGCAAAACGCTCGGCGAGATCACGGTCAGTCACTTCTCCCGTCTCCATCATGACTAAAGCGGTCAAGAGTAATTCGCGCTGGCTGCCCTCTGCAATTGGGCGCATCCAGCCGCGTCGAACCGCCTCAGCAACGACTTTGCGAACGCGACCGGCACGGCGGGTGGCCAAAAGTAACTTGGACGCATCGCGGACAGCAGGTTCGAGCACCGCAGAACGGGCCAGTACGCGAGCGTGATCGGCACCATGCCGGAACCGCTTGACGACATCTCCCGCGGCATCGAGCGCGCGTTGCGCTTCGAGAAGGGCTTGGCGCAATCGTTCGCCCGTGACCGCTGGGATATCGCCAGCACTGCCCCCCGCGAGCCAGGCGAGTTCCATGGCCTGCGAGAGCATCGCCCCATACTCCGAGCCTTCCGCACCGTCCTCGCGCAGGGCAACGATTGAGGCCTGCACAAATCGCTCGGTCGTGGCGTCGATCTCGCGGGTCATTACCTCGATTTTTTCGCCGACGGCTTCGACCTCATGGTGCCAGGCACCGAGCCTCTCAAGCGCGGTCTCTAGCAGAACCGAGGGGTCGCCAGGCAGCACCGCCACCAAGGCTCCACGGATCCTGGCGGCGTGTTCAAGGGGCGCATCGAGTAACGAGTCAATTGTCGGTTCCATTGACCCGAAGGATCGCATGAACCGCGAAGTCGTGGCAGAGACCCCGAGATTTTGCAAGGCAAAATCCGCCGCTTACGCTAACAAATCACTCGTTCGGCATTGGGAATATCGGGGTACTTTGCATCCCGATGATCATGGCATCCCGGGCGTCCCGAGCGGCCTGTGCGGCATCGGACGAGGTCATCGCGAAGTCTCTCAAAGCGGCTTCGGACAAAGCCTCAAGCTCCGCATGCTCGCCGCGCATCTGCGCGCGAAGGAGGCCGAACATCGACTCGCTGGAGTGACGGCAGATCTCAAGAACACCGATCGCATATCGAACGCCTGGTTGAACATCGGCCGGCGCTGGCCGCCCGTTCTGCCGATGGCTGGCGGCCAACGCCACCACCGTGGTTTGACATTGCAATTCGAAAATACGTTGCCAGGCGGACGCCATGAGGCAGATCAAGGCCGAGCTCGCTTGAGGCGTTGGGTGCTCTGAAAGGACCCTGCGCGTTGCCGACTGATCCGCACCACTGGATTGGGAACCCTTCATTTTGTCTCCTAAGATCTCCCTCGAAGACGCAGGCCCCATGCCTAGAGGAAGCGGTCCAGGAACTGACGGCTCGGTCGATCGAGCGCCTTGAGGTCCGGAATCAGAAATTGAATACCGAACCGGTCCGTAATCAGAAGCCCGCCCCCCGCAAGCCGCCGGATATATTCCTCACCTCGCAAGGTCAAACGGGTCGCACCGCGGTTGGTCTCGATTTCCCAGGTGCTTGGGGTACCAAACCCTGAAACCGAGAGGATGCGCACGATCTCAGGCATGAACTCGCGGGCCGCAAGTTCTTCGGTAATCAAGATTCGAATAGACTCGGGTTGGGTGTTGAGCTGGTCAATCCAGGCGAGCTCTTCGCCATGAGGCCCGACGAGTGCCAACGCTTCATTGGGTGCCGTGATCGGGAACGCGCGCACCGGCAGAACGCCGACACACACTTCGCCCATCATGGACGTCATCACCAGACGGCCATAGGCATCCCGCGCCAAACTAAATTCAGGTTCCTGATTCATCGAACTTCCTCAGGTAACGACTCCAGTGGCTGGGACGCCGCCGCAGTGGGCGAGGCCGATGCGCTTTCACTGGCGGCCGCCAACACAGCGCCGGTCAAATGAGCCGCTTGGTGAAGCGCAGCAATCGTCGGCTCAGATGCAGCTGCAGCCGCGGCCGCCTCAATGGCTGCCTCGGTCGCAGCTTGACGGGCTTGGGCATCATAAAGTTTGCGGTAAGCACCGTCGCGCCGCATTAACTCGTCATGGCCGCCCTCCTCGACCACGACCCCTCGATCAAGCACGACCAACCGGTCAGCGCGACGTAAGGTACTGAGGCGATGGGCAACTGCAATTGTTGTCCTGCCCCGAATCAGATTCTCGAGCGCCTGCTGGATTTCAATTTCCGTCGTGGTGTCGACGGATGAAGTCGCCTCATCAAGAATCAATACGCGGGGATCGATGAGCAGAGCGCGGGCGATCGAAATCCGCTGACGTTCACCCCCAGAAAGGGCCTGTCCCCGTTCGCCAACCACCGAGTCGTATCCATGCGGGAGCCGCAGGATAAATTCATGCGCCCGCGCCGCGCGGGCAGCCTTGACGATTTCGGCCCGACTGGCCTGAGGAGATCCATAGGCAATGTTTTCGGCGATCGTCCCAAAGAACAGAAAAGGCTCCTGGAGAACGAGGCCAATATTGCGCCGGTAATCGGCCAAGGCGTAGCGGCGGATATCAACGCCATCGACCAGAATGGCTCCCTCTGAGACGTCGTGGAAGCGACAGATCAGATTAACCAGCGTGCTCTTGCCCGAACCGCTGTGCCCAACCAGGCCAATCATCTGGCCCGGCGCAATGTCCAGATCGACGCCGCGAATGACCGCGCGGTGTCCGTAACGGAAACCGATACCCCGAATCTGGATTCGTCCCGTCAACCGTCCTTTCTGATCGCCGCAGGCGACGGGGTTGACCGGATCAGGAACACTCGAGACATGATCGAGAATGTCGAAAATCCGCTTGGCACCCGCCGCAGCCTTTTGGGTTAACGACACGATCCGGCTCATCGAGTCGAGTCGAATATAGAAGCGCCCGATATACGCCAGGAAAGCGGCGAGGACGCCAACCGTGATCCGGTCATTGGCCACCTGCCAGATTCCGGTTGCCCAGACCACGAGCAAACCGAGTTCCGTCATCAGAGTCACCGTTGGGGAAAACAGCGACCAGACCCGGTTAACACGGTCATTAACGGCGAGATTTCGGTCGTTGGCAGCGCGAAAACGAGCTATTTCCCGATTTTCCTGCGCGAACGCTTTGACCACTCGGATGCCCGGAATGGTGTCCGTCAATACGTTGTTGATCTCACCCCAATTACGATCGACTTTTTCAAAGCCATGCCGTAGGCGATCGCGAACCAGGTGGATCGTCCAGGCGATGAAGGGCAATGGAACCAGGGTGACCAGCGCCAGCTTTGGATCGATCGACACCAGGATGGCGGCCGTCATCAAGATCATCAACACATCGTTGGTGAAGTCGAGTAGATGCAGCGATAGAAACACGCAAATCCGGTCGCTCTCATTGCCGATTCGGGCGATCAGGTCACCCGTTCGTTTGGACCCAAAGTACTCGAGTGAGAGCGACTGCAAATGCGCAAACGCCGCCGTCCTCAGGTCCGCACCGATCCGTTCGCTGACGCGCGCCAGCAGCCAGGTTCGGGCCCACCCGAGCACCCACGCTAACAACGCAGCGACCAGAAGCCCCCATAAATACCCTCGAACCTGACCCGGATCGATCGGCCGCCCGTTCTGATACGGGATCAGCACTTCATCCATCAAGGGCATTGTGAGATACGGGGGAACCATCGTGGCGGCTGTCGTCGCAAGCGTCAGCAGCAATCCAAGCGCCAACTCATTGCGATAGGGCCGAGCGAATCGACCCAAGCGCAGCAGCGACCAGGTCGACGGCGGCGTTTGGGCCTCGTCGTCGTCAACAAGTGGTTCATCCACCGCAGCGCCGTCGGGTGGTTGATCATCAACTCCACCTGCCGACTGCGGAGCGGACTGGCGTTCAAAGACGCTCACGAGACGTGCCGCCTCATCCTGCTGCGCCAGCGTGTGGCGCCAAATTGCAAGGCGACCCTGTGGATCCTGCAATTCCAGGCTGGCCACACCGGCATGGTCACGCCGCTGCAACCGCAAATCGGCACTCAGCGTCCAGTTGCGCCAGGCCAGGTCGCCTGGGCTGAAAGCCAGAATGCGAACCCCGGTCACCACGACGCGACCCTCGGCGAAACAAAGGCGATCGTCGAGATCGGTGTGCAGGACCGCCAGTGCTTCTTCACCCGCTTTTAAGGGCGGGGGAACGATATTTGGGATGGTTGAACGATTCATCTGACCCTCAACGCCTTAGCCCGAGGTTCCGCCGACGTCCGACTGTCGGAGTGGTTTTTATTTTCAGACGTCAACCGAGTACCCCAATTGCGCGTTTTCGACAGCAAGACCTTCAGGCACTCACCTTGCAGCCGAACGCTCGTATGAATCAGTTCCCGCACTCGATCGAATTCATCAGCGAGATCATTCTGCGCGGTCCAAACGTCTGGACCTACTGCCCCGTCCTCGAAACTCAGGTGGACATTGGCTCCCTCGAGGACTTTCCGTCCAACCGCATACCTGGATTTGCGCAGCGCTTGTCCGCCTGGTTGCCCGGCCTGATCGAGCACCGGTGCAGCCCAGGGGTTCGCGGCGGATTCCTTCAACGCCTGGATGAAGGGACCTGGCCAGCGCACATTCTCGAACATGTTTCGCTCGAACTGCTCGGTTTGGTTGGTCTCCAATCAGGCTTTGGTAGGGCACGCGAAACCGACAAACGCGGCGTTTACCGCGTCATCATCAGCGCACAACAAGAAGCCGTCTCCAGACTCGCGCTGCAGATTGCTCGCGATCTGGTGCTCGCCGCCATGGCAGACCACCCATTCGACCACGACGCAGCCGTCGACACATTGCGTGATCTGGCTGAGTCCAAATGGCTCGGACCCAGCACGGCGGCAATCGCTACAGCGGCCGAAGACCGGGGTATCCCGATGCTGCGCCTGAACGAAGGAAACCTCGTCCAGTTTGGTTACGGATGCCAGCAGCGACGAATTTGGACCGCCGAAACCGATCGCACCAGCGCCATCGCCGAAGGGGTTTCGCGCGACAAAGAACTCACCCGGCGGCTACTTGCGCAATGCGGGGTTCCTGTGCCTGAAGGGCGAATCGTCGCAACCCCGGAAGAGGCCTGGGAAGCGGCACAAGAAATCGGCTTGCCCGTGGTGATCAAACCCACAGACGGCAATCACGGACGCGGTGTGTTCACCTACTTGTCGTCACAAGAAGAGATCATCGCTGCCTGGGAAATTGCCGTTCAAGAAGGGAGTGCGGTGCTGGTCGAGCGCTTCATCGTCGGCAACGAACATCGCATTCTCGTGGTCGGCGGAAAAGTCGTCGCAGCCGCCCGAGGCCAAATCGCATCCGTCACCGGCGATGGTCAGTCGACCATCCTGGCGTTGATCGAGTCCCAACTCAACTCAGACCCGCGCCGGGGCACCACCGAAGACCACCCGCTTAACCGCGTTCGAATTGATTCTGCCGCCCAGATCGAACTGTCTCGGCAAGGTCTGACGCCAGACGCCGTTCCCGCCCTCGGTCAAGAAGTCCTCATTCAACGGAATGGCAATGTCGCGTTTGATGTTACGGATCAGATACACCCTGAGGTCGCCGAACAAGTGTGCCTTGCCGCCCGAATTGTCGGACTCGACATCGCAGGGATTGATCTCGTCGCCCAGGACATTAGCCGCCCGTTGGCTGAACAAGGGGCTGCCATCGTTGAGGTCAATGCGGGTCCTGGCCTCCTGATGCACCTCAAACCCGCGGACGGGTTTGCCCAACCCGTTGGCAAAGCCATCATCGACCATTTGTTCACGGGTGAGTCCTCCGGCCGCATCCCACTCGTCGGAGTCACCGGCGGGCGCGGTCGTTGTGCCGTTGCGCAGGGCGTTGCGCAATTGCTTCGCGAGGACGGTCGACGCACCGGCCTTGCCTGCGCAAAGGGCGTCTGGATCGACCAGCGACCACTTCAAACCGAGGATGGCGCCAACTGGGAAGGTGCTCGACGGCTGTTGCTGAATCCGAGAGTCGAAGCCGCGGTGATCGAAAACGATAGTCACATAATTTTGAACGAAGGACTCGCTTACGATCGCTGTCAGGTGGGTATCGTGATCGATGCCACCGATGCTGCGCGCGACCACCCTGAGTTGGCCGATGCAGAGGCTAACCTGCGCGTGCTCCGAACCCAGGTTGACGTGGTGTTACCAAGCGGGGCGGCGATCCTGGATGCCATGGATCCAATCGCCGTCGAAATGATCGCGCTTTGTGACGGCGAAGTCCTGCTTTATTCCATCAACTCTGAAGCCCACGCGCTGCTCGAACACCTTAAGCGCTCCGGGCGGGCCGCAACGGTTCGCGACCACCTGATCGTCCTGGTCTATGGCACCCATGAGGTCGTGCTGGGTCCGGTCACGGACTTTGTCGAGACTGCGCAAAACGTTGATGCACTCAATCGCGCGCTTGCGATCGCTGCTACAGGCTGGGCACTGGGTATTGCCCCAGCTCAGTTACGCGGCTCGCTTAAGACTCGCGTTATTCACGAATTCTTGGTCTGAGATATCCCCGATGGAAGTATCCCGCGTCCGTGCGCTCCGTGGCCCAAACCGATGGAGTCAACGCACTGCGATCGAAGCGATCGTTGAATGCAGCCCTGCAGAATCTTCGGCCAAGGCTGTAAAAGCGCTCGCGTCCGAACTGAGTTCCCATTTTCCCGAACTGGATTCACCGCGGAATCTCGTGCATGCGTTGGCGGTAACCGCACTTCACTTGCAGATTCGGGCAGGGTGTGACGTCTCGTTTCTGCACGTCGCCGAAACTTCGGACCGCCATACCCACCAGGCCGTCATCGAATACCGGGAAGAAGCGGTTGGTGTACTCGCGCTTGACCTGGCGCAACAGGTCTGCAGCGCGCTTGCTCAAGGCCAAATATTCGACTTCAGCGGCGCAGTCGAGCGTCTGCGCGATCTTGATGAGGACCAGCGACTCGGGCCGAGTACCGCTTCAATTGTCCGCGCGGCAACTGATCGCGGGATTCCGTTTACCCGGTTAACCGAGGGGAGCCTCGTCCGGTTTGGTTGGGGCAGCCGGGCACGCCGGATTCAAGCTGCCGAGACCAGCGAGTCGAGTGCGATCGCAGAATCGATTGCGCAAGACAAAGAACTCACCAAGACGCTTCTCGAGACCGCCGGGATTTCGGTACCAAAGGGTCGCCAGGTGATCAGCGCCGAAGACGCCTGGCATGCAGCCCAGGCAATCGGCCTGCCCGTGGTGGTCAAGCCACGTGATGGCAATCAGGGTAAAGGGGTGGCTGTGAATCTCACCACGCGTGAGCAAGTCATGACCGCCTATGTCGCGGCAACCGAAGTCCGCCGCGATGTTCTCGTCGAACAGTTCTTGCCAGGGCACGATTTTCGTTTGCTGGTTGTTGGCGATCGACTCGTGGCGGCTGCGCGCCGCGACCCACCCCAGGTGATCGGCGATGGCATTACGTCGGTTCAGGTTCTGATCGATCAAGTCAACTCAGACCCGCGACGCGGGAGTGGGCATGCCACCTCGCTCACCAAGATCACCACCGATGCGACCACGCTCGCGACACTCTCGGAGCAGGGGCTAACTCTGGCGGATGTCCCAGCGACCGGCGAACGTGTCGTGCTCCGCAACAACTGCAACCTGAGTACCGGCGGTACGGCCACCGACGTGACCGACCAGGTCCACCCAGCACTCGCAGAATGCGCTGTCGAGGCCGCCCGGATGGTCGGACTCGATATTTGTGGGATTGATATGGTTTGTCAGACCGTGACGCAACCCCTGGAGGCTCAGGGCGGCGGAATCGTCGAGGTCAATGCGGCCCCGGGGTTGAGGATGCATCTCGACCCCTCCTATGGCTCAGCACAGCCCGTCGGTGAATCGATCATCGACGCACTCTTTGGGGCGGACGATAACGGTCGTATTCCGCTGGTTGCAGTCACCGGAAACAATGGCAAGACAACAACCGTACGGTTGATTGCGCACCTGTTGGCACAGGTGGGCCATCGGGTCGGCATGACCGGAACCGACGGCGTTTGGGTCAACGGACGACGCATTGACACCGGCGATTGCAGTGGGCCGCGCAGTGCGCGAAGCGTGCTGGCTCACCCGGATGTAGACGCAGCCGTTTTTGAAACCGCACGCGGCGGCATGTTGCGCGAAGGCTTGGCGTTTGACCGTTGCGACGTGGCGGTGGTGACCAACATCGGTCGCGGTGATCACCTCGGTATGAATTTTATCGACACCGCTGCGCAGCTTGCAGACGTCAAAGGGACCATCGTTCGAAACGTTGCCCCGAACGGCATGGGCGTCCTGAATGCCGCCGACCCACTCGTGGCCGAAATGGCCAAAACCTGTCCCGGCTCAGTCACCTTCTTTGCCCGCGATCGCCATCACCCGCTGATGGCAGCGCATCGCGTCCGCGGTAATCGGGTCGTATTTGAGGATGGCGGTGCGATCGTCGCCGTCCAGGGTAACGTCGAGCATCGCTTTGCCCTACGCGACATCCCCTTCACCAACGAGGGACAACTCGGCTTCCAGGTCGAAAACGCCATGGCGGCCATCGCGGCCGTATGGGCGCTTGGACTCGATTGGACTCGCGTTCGTGCGGGGTTGCAGAGCTTTAGTACCGATGCAGCCGGAGTGCCAGGTCGTTTCAATGTTTCATACCATCGCGGCGCAACTGTGATTGCCGACTATGGTCACAATCCAGACGCGATGATCGCTTTGGTTGAAGCAGTTGAATCGATACCCGCCCGCCGCCGTTCGGTCGTGATCAGCGGTGCTGGCGATCGACGCGATGTCGACCTCAGTGATCAGACCCGCATCCTTGGGCAGGCCTTTGATGACGTTGTTCTTTACCAGGATGCCTGTCAGCGCGGGCGTCCTGACGGCGAGGTCTTGGCGCTGCTTCGTCAAGGCCTGGACGGTGCGCGACGTACACGGCGGGTGGACGAAATTCAGGGAGAGTTTCGCGCGATCGATACCGCCTTGCGGCGTTTACGCCCCGGCGATCTTTGTCTGATTTTGGTTGATCAGGTGGAGCAAGCGCTAGCCCATATTGCGGCTCGCATCGATGGACTAGCGCCCGCGCTGGCCAATCAGTTGCGAACCAACCGGCGCCCAGACACTCAACTTCGCGGATCCGCCGGGTTGGCCCAAGCGGCTTGACGCATGATTGCCTGGCGCGGTAGCGGCCGGCTGATCGTCTGGCTTGTCTTGTCTTGGATCATGGGTTCGGGGCAAATCTCTCAAGCGAGGGGTTCCGACCTTCAAGGACCGACGCTGGACGG
>RFPW01000410.1 GCA_009925965.1 Betaproteobacteria bacterium | reverse complement strand
GCAGGTTCTTCAACCAAACGGCGAAGGCTTCGCTGCGGATCGTTTCCATGTCCGTAGCTTAGTCGCTACAGCGTCACGTGCAAGATAAATGTAGCGTAGGCGCGACATTTTTATCCCAAGAGGCGTTGATGAAGCTCGATCTCAACGCCAACCCACAAGCCTTCGCGCAGCAGATTCAGGCTGAGGCCAGACGCATCGCCAAAGGCATTCGCCGGGGCGTTGCGGCTACGACGGCAGAGGTCAAAGAGGAGCTACGCAGCCAGATCCGCTCTGGCAGTTTTAGGGGCGAGCGGGTGCTGGCCAATGCTTGGCGCAGCCGGGTTTATCCCGACCGCGATAATGGAACCTGGAAACCAGCGGGGCTGGTCACCTCCGCCGCGCCACAAATCCATCAATCGCTGGATCGCGGCAGCCCGATCACCGCGCGCGGCGGGAAATACCTGGCCATACCCAGCAGCCTCAACCGCATCCCGGGCGCACGCGGCCAGGCGATTCGGCTGCGGGTAACGCCACAGCAAATGACGCCGGGTGCTGGGGCGTTCTTTCTCAAACGTAAAAATGGCCCCGGCCTGCTGTGGTGCCTGACCGTCACCGGCAATCGGGGCGGCAGGGGCCAGGGCCGGGTGTCGATCAATACCGGCGGCGTCGCGCTGTTCACCGGTAGGTCCAAGGGCCGAGCCGCCAATATCCGCGCCGCACTGGATCGCGGCTGGGTGGTGATGTTCACCCTGGTGCCCAGCGTCCAGCCCAGAAAAGTCCTGGATATCGAGGGCGTGCGCCGGTCCATTCCGGCCCGCCTGCTCCGCAACATCAGCGCCGCATTGGCGTAATCCCCGGAGGCTGCCATGGCGGGTGCGGATATTGCGCTGCGCGTCAGCACCACCGGCGCCGATGAGGCCCGCCAAGCTGGCCCTTTACCGAATTGAAAAATGAACTTATGCTAATGATGGTTTTACACAAAGGAGGTTGGGTATGCCTGTAACAAAACGTACTGGCGGAAAATGGGGGTGTGGTGATATCACTCTTGAAAAGGGTGACATTTTATTGGAGCGCGCCAGCTTTGGTTTCAATTCTATATTGATATCGATTGGTCAGAAAATTGGTGGATCAAGTAAGGCGACAACCGTACATGCGGGAATTTATGTCGGCGACGGAAAAGTTTCTCAAAGCCACGGCGTTGGACTAACTACCGATAGCTTGGATGGGCATAACAAGTGGAAGGTCTATCGTCATAGGACACGCTGGCAAGATATCGGGGACTGTGCTGCAGATTTCGGCCAGAATATGGTT
>RFPW01000409.1 GCA_009925965.1 Betaproteobacteria bacterium | reverse complement strand
GTGGAGGCTGGTTGGTTTAAGTTAAGCGGCTATCGGGGTTCGCTGGGCGAGTTGAAGATAATAGTTTGCCTCCGCTTCTGCTGGAGGAATATGACCGATGGATCCGAGTAGACGTTGGTGGTTAAACCAATGCACCCATTGCAGCGTCGCAAGTTCGAGCGATTCTTTGGTCTTCCAAGGGGCCCGGCGGTGAACCAGTTCAGTCTTGTAAAGACCATTGATGGTTACCGCCAGGGCATTGTCATAGCTGTCGCCGCGACTGCCGACCGAGGGCTCGATCCCGGCTTCGGCCAGCCGTTCGCTGTATCGGATCGAAACGTATTGAGATCCGCGGTCGCTGTGGTGGGTTAGCTCATCGCGCTCTGGCTGACGGTCATAGAGCGCCTGCTCCAGCGCATCGAGCACAAAGTCCGTTCGCATCGAACTGCTCAGTCGCCAGCCTACGATTCGGCGCGCGAACACATCAACGACAAATGCGACGTAAACCCAGCCCTGCCAGGTCGAAACGTAGGTGAAGTCCGACACCCAAAGTTGGTTGGGCCGGTCGGCCTTGAATTGACGATTGACCCGATCCAGCGGACACGGCAGCGCCGGATCAGCAATGGTGGTTTTGACATTCTTACCCCTTCTAACGCCTTCCAAACTCAGGCGGCGCATCAGGCGCTCGACCGTGCAGCGGGCAACAGCCACCTGCTCTCGTTCCAACTGGCGCCAGACTTTCTCCGCGCCGTAGACCTGCATGTTTTCTTGCCAGACTCTTTGAATCTGGGGCATCAGAGCTTCATCGCGCTGAGTACGGCGACAGCGCAATGAGGGGTCGCGTTTCTGCGCGGCGTAGCGGCGGTAACCGGACGGGGCAATCTGCAGGACCTTGCAGATCGGCTCGACCCCGAAGGTGCCCCGGTGTTGGTCGATAAAATCTTTCATGCTTTGAATCGGCGGTCGAGCTCCGCCTGCGCGAAAAAAGCCGAGGCCAATTTCAAAATCTCATTGGCCCGGCGCAACTCCTTGACCTCGCGCTCCAGCGCCGCGACACGCTCGCGCTCAGCGGTGGTAACGCCGTCACGTGTGCCTTGGTCTATCTCAGCACGTTGGATCCACTTGAGAAGCGTCTGCGGGGTGCAGCCAATCTTCGGAGCAATCGATTCAATGGTCGCCCACTGGGATGAGTGATCTGCGCGGTGCTCGAGAACCATACGCACGGCACGCTCGCGCAACTCGGGAGTAAATTTTCTGGTCTTCATAGTGGCTCCATCTTCTCAAGAGTTGGAGCCTCCACCAAACCCGGGCC
>RFPW01000408.1 GCA_009925965.1 Betaproteobacteria bacterium | reverse complement strand
CCTGCCACTTCCGCAAGCGGTGCTTGGGATTGCATTCGGCATGGGGATCCCAATGGCATTCGCAGCGGTGCAGGGTTCCGTTCCACTGACGGGCTGGGCGCTGTTCGCCGCCAACTGGTTCTGGACCATCGCCTACGACACCGAATATGCCATGGCCGATCGCGAAGACGATTTGCGCATCGGGATCCGGACATCGGCCATTACCTTTGGTCGTTATGATATTTACGCAGTCTTTGGCTGTTATGTCGTCGCGCTTGCGCTACTCGGCATCGTCGGTCAACGGCAGGGGTTCGGAGCGGCCTGGGTAGCGGGGCTGGGTGCGGCGGGTGGTATCGCCGTCTGCCATATGGTCTGGATCCGAAGACGGGATCCCGCGGCCTGCCTGAGGGCATTTCATCACAACACCTGGTTTGGCTTTGCCGTGTTTGCCGGTTTGGTGGTGCAGACCTGGGGGTGATCAACCCTGGCCGAGCTCGTCGCCGAGTTCTGCGCCACGGTGATTCGCCGCGTGGACCCCAGCTTTAATCCCCGCTTCGACCCCTGCTCCGGCCATGGCAGCCAGCGCCGCCGCAGTCGTTCCGCCCGGAGAGGTCACTCGCTCGCGCAGACGGGAGGGTGGTTCATCTGACTGCATCGCAAGGCGGGTCGCGCCCTGAAAAGTTGCCATGGTCAGGGTATGGGCGGCCTCGGGGCTGAGCCCAAGTTCAATGCCGGCAGATTGCATGGCTTCCATCCAATGAAAGACATAGGCCGGGCCGCTTCCGGACATTGCCGTGACGGCATCGATCAGGCGCTCAGTACTAACCCAGAGTGTCGTGCCGGCGGCCGACATCAGCTGGTCTGCCAAGGTTCGGTCAACTTCGGGTGTCCGCGGCATTGCAAATAGGCCTGTGATGCCCGCGCCCACCAGCGCTGGGGTATTGGGCATGGCGCGAATGATCCGTTCGTGGCCGCCGAGCCATCGCGCAATGTCCGTTGCTCGAATGCCTGCCGCGAGACTGATGACAGCGCATCCGGTGGCATATGGGCCCAGCTCGCGCGCGACGGGTTGGAGCTGCTGCGGTTTCACAGCAAGCACGACGGCATCGACCTCGAACGCCTTGGCACCGGCTGCTTCCGCGAGTGAGGCGAATGTTGGGACGTTAAAACGTTCGGTTAGTTGGGCGCGCTGTTCAGCCAGTGTCTCAACGACACCTGCGATCTGCACGGTCGAGCCCGCGCGGATGAGCCCGCCGATCAGTGCGCTGGCCATATTTCCGCCACCCACGAAACAGAGTCGCCTGCTCGGGCCGGCGATTG
>RFPW01000407.1 GCA_009925965.1 Betaproteobacteria bacterium | reverse complement strand
TTTGCATCGTTACGAATTCCCTTGTTCCTGACGGAACCGCGCATCAGCGCAAAAAAATTAACGCGAATAAAGCTCGACGACCAGACTTTCGTTGATGTCGGCAGCGATTTCTGAGCGATCCGGAACTTGCCGGAAAGTCCCTTCCATCTTGGCCTTGTCGACCGAAACCCAATCCGGGAAACCGGTCTGATCAGCCAGATTGAGCGAATCCTGGATCCGAGCCTGAGTGCGCGACTTCTCACGTACCGCGACCACATCCCCGGAGCGAATCTGCGCCGACGGAATATTCAACACCCGGCCGTTGACCAGAATGGACTTGTGGCTGATGAGTTGACGGGCCTCGGCGCGCGTCGAGCCAAAACCCATGCGGTAGACCACATTGTCGAGGCGGCATTCGAGGAGTTGCAGAAGCGTCTCCCCCGTGTTGCCTTTGCGGCGCTCGGCCTCGGCGAAATAGCGACGAAACTGCCGCTCAAGCACACCGTAGGTGCGCTTGACCTTCTGTTTTTCACGCAACTGCTTGCCGTAATCCGAGGTTCGCGCCCCCGAGGTGCGGCCATGCTGGCCTGGGCGCGAATCAAGCTTACACTTCGAATCGAGGGCGCGGCGGGAGCTCTTCAGGAAGAGATCCGTGCCTTCGCGCCGCGATAATTTACAGCGAGGACCGGTATACCGTGCCACGTTAGGGCTCCTTCTTCAATTGCCTAGTCCCAGCCCGACTGGCCTGGGTCTGCAGCGCTTTCGCTGCGGTCAGTTCACGCTTGCAAGCAATCGTGAACAGGGGTCTTAGGTGATTCCGCGAACAAACAAACTTAAATCAGGCTTAAAACCAGCTTAAATCCGACGCTTCTTCGGAGGCCGGCAGCCGTTGTGCGGTAACGGGGTAACGTCCGCAATCGAAACAATCTTGATACCGAGCGCATTGAGCGCACGAACTGAACTCTCACGCCCAGGACCTGGGCCTTTGATCAACACATCGAGCGTCTTGATGCCGCACTCTTGGGCCGCGCGCCCAGCGACCTCGGCCGCGACCTGCGCCGCAAACGGGGTCGACTTTCGGGAGCCTTTGAAACCCTGACCACCGGAGGTCGCCCACGAGAGCGCATTGCCCTGACGATCGGTGATTGTAATGATCGTGTTGTTGAACGACGCGTGCACATGGGCGATGCCATCGGAGATGTTCTTCTTCGCCTTCTTGCGAACGCGCGCGGCTGCTTGCGCCTTCTGCTGTTGTTGGGACTTGGTGGCCATGAGGCGTTTGCTCCAGTTTATTTCTTCAGCGCAATGCCGGCTTTACGCGGGCCCTTGCGGGTACG
>RFPW01000406.1 GCA_009925965.1 Betaproteobacteria bacterium | reverse complement strand
GTGCCATGGAATTCCAGAAAGAGTGTGGGGCACTCGGCCATCGTGGTCTTCTGGTAGGCATTGATCGCCCGAATCGTCCGCTCACAAAGAAATTCACTCCGGGCGATCGGCACACCCATTTGAATTGTCTGAATCACGGTATTGATCGCAGAGGGCACATCCGGAAAACTGACCACAGCGGCGCTGATCGACTCCGGCTGGGGATAGAGCCGAACGGTCGCTTCGACGATCACGCCCAGCGTTCCCTCGGAACCCACAAACAGACGGGTCAAGTCATACCCGGCTGAACTCTTTCGAGCACGGCGGGCGGTTCGGGCGACTTTGCCGTCGGCCGTCACGACCGTGAGGGCCACGACGTTTTCACGCATGGTCCCGTAGCGAACCGCATTCGTGCCGGATGCGCGGGTTGCGCACATGCCACCAATACTGGCGTCCGCGCCGGGATCAATCGGAAAGAAAAGCCCCGTGCCCGCCAACTCGCGATTGAGTTGCATCCGGGTCACGCCGGGTTGCACCGTTGCCGTACCGTCCTCCGCATGGATGGCCAGTACGCGGTTCATGCCGGAGACGTCCAGTGAAACACCGCCCTGACTGGCGAGGAGCGAACCTTCAATTGAAGAGCCCACGCCATAAGGGATCAAAGGCACCTGGTACTGTCGGCACCAGTTCACCACGGCGACAACCTCTTCGACGGACTGCGCAAAAATAACCGCATCGGGTGGCATCGGCAGGAACGGGGATTCGTCGCGCCCGTGCTGTTCACGCACCGACGCACCGGTGCTGTAACGCTCGGCAAACCGTTCGCGCGCGGCGGCCTCGAAACCGGGTGGGAGCGGCGCGCGATCGAGCGCCAGAATCGGCGCTTGGGCAATTGGGTGGTTCATTGACAGGTCTCCCGACAGCTTCTGGTTTCTCGCATTGTAAGATCGTTAACTTCAAATCGAATCAATCATCGGACAGGAGAGCAATCCACCATGGGTTTTCGGCTCAGTACGATCGCCACCCGTACGGGCGATGACGGAACCACGGGGCTCGGCGACGGCAGTCGGGTTGCCAAAGACTCGGCCCGCGTTGCCGCCATGGGTGACGTCGACGAACTGAACTCCACCCTGGGGCTGCTGCGCTGCGAACCATTGCCGGCGGCAATCGATACGCTGCTGAATCGAATTCAGAATGATCTGTTCGATCTGGGTGGCGAACTCAGTATTCCTGGATTCGCGCTGCTCGCCGAGGAACGGGTGCTTGCGCTGGACCAGGCCCTCGCGGACTACAACGCAGAGCTCCCTCGGCTGGAGGAATTCATCCTGCCGGGGGGCAGT
>RFPW01000405.1 GCA_009925965.1 Betaproteobacteria bacterium | reverse complement strand
CGCCTGCATGCGCTAAGGACCTTGCATCCGGAACTGCAACTCGGGCCCGACGGGAAGGTTCTGGTCGTGGTTCGGGAGTTGGATGGCTCGTCTTTGGGGGATTTGGAGCGTGGGTCAGCTGGCGAACAGTCCAAGGATTCTCGGTGGCAACTCGAGTCGGTTTGCTGCGCCCTGCAGCAGCGCCAGCAGGCAGACTCCATCGCGTTGTATCGGGCGGTGCGAAACGCCCTAACGGACGAATTGCAGCACTGCGCGCGGACTCTCCCTGGACTCTCACCCGAGCTGCCCGATCCCATGACCGTAAATGGCGCCGGCGCATTTGAAGTCGGTGGCCCCGAGGGCGATAACGGCCTCTCGGGCAAAAAACTTGTCGTGGACGCCTACGGACCACGCGTCCCCATCGGCGGCGGCGCCTGGTCGGGCAAAGACTTCTTCAAGGCCGACCGCGCCGGAGGGTTGTTAGCGCGGCGCCTGGCCAAAGTGATCGTGCACCTGGGCCTCACACCCGAGGCCACCGTCACTCTCGGATTGTTCCCGGGCGACCGTGCCGCGAGGTTGTTACGCGTGGATGTGCCGCCGGGATGTGCTCTGAACTCCAGCGCCGTTAGAGGCGGTACTGGAAATGGTGTCGACCTCGATCGGATTGCTGGTCTGATTGACCTGAGCTTGCTACGCAGCGGTCGGGACTTTGCGAAGGCCGACCTCCTGACGCTCGCTCGCTGGGGCCACTTCAGCAACCCGGAGTTGCCTTGGGAGCGGATTGAACGGATGTAAACAAAACAGGGCCCGCGTTACTGCGGGCTATGACTGGAGAGAATTATGGAAAACAAAGATCGAAAAGCGAAAATTATTCATTGGGAAGAGGATGGTGACTTCATCACTGTTCGTTACACCCAAGAAGACGGCCAACGGGTTGAGGGCGACTTTTACCGGATAGGATGGAGTGACCCGCCAAAAGATGCCGTTGAGCGTGCTCGCAAAGCCCTTAGTTTGGGGCCCTCCTATTTTGCAGGGCCGCGAGCCCGCCGGACTTCTTAGTCCCCTCTGCAGGGAAGGCTTGGCCTCCAGCAAGACCAGCGTCAACGCCGGGGATGCCTCGTGCCCCCACCACGCGTCGAAGGTTCATCAGATCGTCTCGTGTTTGTTCGCCCTTGGATCTTGCTGCCGTCTCATACAGACTTTCACGACCCAGGCAAATGCAGTATGCGTCGGCTACGCCGGACCCGGAGGCCCTTGCTACCCAGGTCCAGGCGGGGACGTTATACGGGCCCCGGGGGCGGTGCGTATGAAGGCCCCGGTGGAGGAAACAATGACAGGTGG
>RFPW01000404.1 GCA_009925965.1 Betaproteobacteria bacterium | reverse complement strand
CCATCGGGGATCAGGTCATCGGGCAGGATGACGGGTAGCTGGTCGTCAGGAACCGGTACCGCCCCACAGGTCTCGCAGTGGATGATCGGGATCGGTGTGCCCCAATAACGCTGGCGCGAAACGCCCCAGTCGCGCAGTCGCAAGGTGGTGCGCTTCTCGCCGAGTCCATTCGCCGCAAGCCGCTCGACGACCCGATTGACTGCATCCAGATAGCCCAGACCATCGAGCTCGCCGCTGTGAACACAAACACCTTTCGATTTGTCGGCATACCAGTCCGCCCAGACCTCGGTGCTGAACGGTGCGGACACGGCGGCAGCAGCCGAGGGGAGCGCGGCGGTTGGCGCCGGTGCGATGACCTGTTTGATCGGCAGGCCATAGGCCCGCGCGAATGCGAAGTCCCGTTCATCGTGGGCGGGGACGCCCATGACGGCGCCGTCGCCGTAGCTCATCAGGACGTAATTACCGATCCAGACCGGTACCGGTTCTCCCGTGAGGGGGTGGGCAACGGAGAGGCCGGTAGGAACACCTTCTTTTTCACGCGTAGCCACATCGGCCTCGGCGACGCCGCCGGCGCGGCAACGTTCGATGAATGCCTCAATGTCAGGTCGCCCACGTGCGGCCAAGGTGGCTACCGGGTGCTCCGGTGCCACCGCCACAAAGGTCACGCCCATGATGGTGTCCGCGCGCGTGGTGAAGACGTAGAGGCGTCCGTCACCCACCAGGTTCCCGTCCGCGTCCTCCAGGGTATGCGGGAATGCGAAGCGCACGCCTTCGGAACGTCCGATCCAGTTGTGTTGCATCGTCTTGACGCGGTCGGGCCACCCGAGGGCGTCGAGCCCATCGATCAACTCGTCTGCGTACTTCGAGATCCCAAGGTAGTACATCGGGATCTCGCGCTTCTCGACAACGGCACCGCTGCGCCAACCGCGGCCGTCGATTACCTGTTCATTGGCCAAGACGGTTTGGTCAATCGGATCCCAGTTCACGCTGCCCGTGCGCAGGTAAGCAATACCGCGCTCGAGCATGCGCAAAAAGAGCCACTGATTCCAACGGTAATAATCAGGTGAGCAGGTTGCCACCTCGCGTGACCAGTCGATCGCCAGTCCCATCGACTGCATCTGTGCCTTCATGTGCGCAATGTTTGACCAGGTCCACGCTGCCGGCGCCACCTTGTTAGCCATCGCAGCGTTTTCGGCCGGCAGGCCAAATGCGTCCCAGCCCATCGGCATCAACACGTTCCAGCCATTCATGCGCAGGTGACGCGCCATCATGTCGTTGATGGTGTAGTTGCGCACATGCCCCATATGTAACTTGCCCGAA
>RFPW01000403.1 GCA_009925965.1 Betaproteobacteria bacterium | reverse complement strand
CCGTATTCCGACACGCGGGAGTTGATCGGGGAAATCCTGCGCCACGGCACTGACGTCGAGGTGATTGCGCCACCGGATTTGCGAGAGCAGGCCGCAGCGACTATCGATCAGATGCGGGAAGCCTATGCGCAACGGTAACTCTACTAAGTGGCGACGGAACTCAGCCAAAAACAGCCACGTTCTGGCGGGCGACCAAAACCGGCTTGCCGTCTGGACTCCAAATAACCGTTTCTTGGGCTGAGTAACCCTCACGCGACGTGTTGCAGGTGGTTTGAGCCAACCACCAACCCGTTGAATTGGACGGATATGCCTCGAGCACATCAATGGACCAGGTCAAGGTGCTGATCGGAATCGGCTCTGTTGCCAGAACTAAAGCCGCTGGAGGTGGGGCGTCGGCAAGTGCAAGCAACCTCACCATACTCGTCTCATCACCCACATCTTGATGGCGCAGCCAAACGGACATCGCAGGCTTTGCTCCAGTGGTTCTGGGCATTGCGCCCGCCGCCAGCCGACCATCAAAATGCCTTGCGAAACTTGGGCTCGCAGCCCAGTTGAAATAGCTCGGGCAGTCGTCTGGTCCCGCAACCTGTGGCATGACAAGTGACTGATAGTGGTGTGACGACGGCCTACTCGCCCCAAAACACAGTGTCGATCTGACTGCCAATCCACTGTCGCCCGTCATATCGCATCCCACAAGCGTGGTTGATTTGCCTTTGCGCAATATTTGGGCAGAGATATTCAGGTTTCCGGTTGCGGGTCCCACAAAACAATATTGTGCAGAGCGCAATGGCGGCAGATTCTCAGTGCCGCGATGAGTGGCTTCCAGGCACAGCGCAGCCGACAGGCCCCCATAGGCCGTTCGACCTTGCAACCAATCGGGCGGCAGGACAATGCTGTGGCTGAGACTCTCGATTTCCTGTTGCATGCCAGCTAGCAAAGCCGAAAAGGGCGTCATTTCTGATCTCTGGTTATGAATTTACACCGCCCCCGAGCTTATCAATTCCACTTGTGCCAAGTCAGGCCTCCCAATCGCCTTGTTCCGTCATCGAAATCTTGTCGATCGGGCAGATCGGTGGCCCGACCACGAGAAACTTTTTGAGCATCGGCACCGTAAATCCACACTCGGTGCAAACCGCTCGAGGCCGGGGTGCGCGGGTGCGGCGCACGACTGAGACCTTTAGTTTGCCGTGAGGGTAGGGGCCCAGGGTTACGGCGAGTTCTCCGAGTTTTGCTAGCAGTTCTAGGCCCGCACCCGCACTGCGCATTGGGCCCTTCATGCCAAGTTTGAGAGCCATCTTCTTGAACTCTTTGCCATGCTTGTGC
>RFPW01000402.1 GCA_009925965.1 Betaproteobacteria bacterium | reverse complement strand
GAGGGCGTCGATCAGCGTTCGGCCTCCCGCCATCCGGACTGGACTGGACCCGATGATCTGGCCATCAAGATTCGCGAATATCGCGAGATGACCGACTGGGAGAAGCCAATCTACGTCAAGGTCGGTGCGACCCGTGTCTTCAACGACGTCAAGCTCGCAGTGCATGCGGGGGCCGATGTCGTCGTGGTCGACGGGATGCAGGGCGGAACGGCCGCCACCCAAACCTGTTTTATCGAGCACGTCGGGATCCCAACCCTTGCTGCAGTCCGTCAGGCGGTGGCCGCACTGGAGGACCTTGACATGATCGGCAAGGTGCAGCTGATCGTGTCGGGCGGTATCAGAACTGGCGCGGATGTGGCGAAGGCGCTTGCGATGGGGGCTGATGCGGTCTCGATTGGGCAGGGCACCTTGATGGCCCTGGGTTGCAACCGGGATGTCTGGTTTGACGACGGTCGCCCGGTCGACGCTCGTGCTGACTATGCAGCGCTGGGCGCCGCGCCAGGCACTTGCCACCATTGTCATACGGGTCGCTGCCCTGTGGGCATTACGACGCAGGACGCGGTCCTCGAGCAACGCCTGCAACCCGCGTGGGGCGCAAAGCATCTGCGTAATTATCTTAAGACACTGACAATGGAACTCACCACGCTTGCGCGGGCCTGTGGCAAGCAAGACGTTCATCACATGGAACGCGAAGACCTCGTCGCGTTGACCGTTGAGGCCGCCGCGATGGCCCAGGTGCCTCTCGCCGGAACCAACTGGATCCCGGGGCGCTGAAGGGGCGCTGACGGGGCTGGCGTCCTCGAACACGACGATGGCATGGGCCTGTTGCTTGATCCAGCGCTCTACTTGACGGGCCCCCGCTTGGAGATCCCGCGCGAGACGCTCAAACAGGTTTGCACGCAGCAGGCAGAACACCGGTTGCGCTTGAATTGAGCCGTCGCCATTGCGGGTGGCTGCTATCGCAATGTCAGCCTCGTCGCGCAACAGCCCTTGGCCGAGACGTTCGATCAAATTGAACGGGAACCGCGGTGCATCGCAGGGCACAATCGCGAGATAAGGTGTCTCGCAACGCCCCAATCCAACCAGCGTTCCTGCCAGTGGTCCTGGGTCGTTCCCGGTGGCGTCGATCAAAGTGTCCTTGGATGCATCGGCCCAGACGGGTGCCCTCATGGCTTCGTAGGTAGCAAGGTTACGGTTCGCGCTGAACGCCACCCGGCCGACTTGTGGTGAGCGTCGTTGGAGCGCATGCAGCGCCAGCGGTGTGCCCAAAAAATTGCTGCAGCCCCTTGTCGATTCCGCCCATTCGACGACCCTGACCACCGGCGAGGATCA
>RFPW01000401.1 GCA_009925965.1 Betaproteobacteria bacterium | reverse complement strand
CCCGCCGAGGTCTTGCTCAATCTGGTCGTTGATGTCGGTGTTTTGACGACGCTACTGGCATTGACTGGCGGGCCTTCAAACCCGTTTTTTGCTCTTCACCTCGTACCTGTCGCGCTGGCTGCTGTCGCTTTGCCTCTGAGGTGGGTAATCGGTGCTGTGGTCGTGACCTTGTGCGGTGCCAGTTCTGCGGTGTTGTTTCATCGACCGCTGCCATCAGAGCTCCTCGATATTGATTCTTCGGTTTATCGTCTGGCGGTTTGGTGTTCGTTTGCGCTGTGTCTTGCGCTGCTTTCGGTGTTGCTGGTGCAGTTGGCGACACGTAGTCGTCAGCAGGCGGAGTTGCTTCAGCAAATGCGGGAACGTTCGATTCGAAATGAATCGGTTGTGGCGCTGGCCAGTCAGGCGGCCAGCGTCGCTCATGAACTCAATACACCCTTGAGCACGGTCGCTAATCTGCTGGCGGATTTGCGCCAGGATTTTGATACCGACCCTGAGCTCGGTGCCGACCTGCGTCTGATGCAGTCGCAGATGGCGCTATGTCGTGATTACATTCGGGAGATGGTTGAGTTTTCGCGCGCGGATGCGGTTGCGAGACCCCAGCCAACGGCGCAAGTCGTGGATACGGCGGTTAAACAATTCCGGCTGCTGCATCCGGAGGTGGATTTGGCTGTTCGGGGGGTAGGTTTCGACGCTGGTGCGGTCCTGGTTGATCGCAGCGTGGTGCACTTACTCGTCGGTTTACTGAATAACGCGGCGGATGCATCACGGCAATCCGGCGCCCGCCGGGTTGAGCTCGATTGGGGCCCAGGGGGCAGAGGAGCTCGTTTTCGGGTTCGGGACTTCGGGCCTGGGCTGTCGCCGGCGCATCGTGAATTGGCCGCGGCGTATGGTTTTTCAAGTAAGCCGCACGGGCTCGGCCTAGGTTTGGCGCTTGGCCATATGACCGCCGAGCGCTTTGATGGGGCGCTATCTCTGCGCGAGGCCGAAGGTCCCGGTACGATAGCGAGCTTGGAATTACCTTTTGTGCGACACGCCATTGATGACCGAACGGGGAGCTCGACCTGAAAATGCCAAAGTTGATCTCATGATGAAGCTTCCTGTGGGGCCTTCCGCTTCAGCAGCGACCCCGGTGTCAGTCGAACCGTCCGTGACTGGGCAGCGTTTTTTGTTGGTCGATGACGATGAGGTTTTCTCGTCGGTGATGGCTCGGTCTCTGACTCGGCGTGGCCATACGGCTGAGGTTGCTGCTGACGGTGCGCAAGCGCAGGTCATGCTTCGGGGTGCGCCATTTGATATTGCGGTTGTGGATCTCAAACTCGAAAACGAAAGCGGA
>RFPW01000041.1 GCA_009925965.1 Betaproteobacteria bacterium | reverse complement strand
AAGCGCAACCGCAAGGGCGCGCTGCTCGATGCCAAGGGTGCGATCGTCTCCGATGATGATCCGGAGAAATTCAAAAAGTCAGTTCATCTCTCCTCAATCCACGTCGACATTGGGATGCATTGCGTGGACTGTCACTTCGCGCAGGACATGCACGGTAATGGCCACATTTATGGGGAAGTGGCGGCAGCGATTGAAATTGACTGTGCCGACTGCCATGGCACTTCGAAGAAATACCCCAGCCTGCGCACCAGTGGCCCGGCCGCTCGGCCAGGTGGCATGGATATGAGTTTGCTTCGGACTCAGGATGGCCGACTGCGGTTCGAGTGGCGCGAGGGCAAGCTGTATCAGCGCGCAGCGCTCGATCCCAACAAGGAATGGGAGATGAGCCTGGTTAAAGATACGGTGAATCCGGAGCATGCAAACTACAACCCCAAGGCCGCCCGCGCGAAACTGATGGGGGCGGGCAATGAGGGGCAATACGGCCAATGGGGCCCCGGTGTCACACAACTGGCCCACGATGACGAAAAGATGAGCTGCTTCACGTGCCATCTGTCCTGGACCACGAGTTGCGCGGGATGTCACTTACCGATCCAGGCCAACTGGAAGACCGATCGGCAGCATTACGAAGGCGGAGAGACTCGGAACTACGCGTCCTACAACCCGCAGGTTGCTCGCGACGATATGTTCCAGCTCGGCCTCAGTGGTCCTGTAAAGGGCAACAAGATCACCCCGGTGCGCTCGAGTTCTGCCCTCATCCTCTCGTCAACCAACATCAATCGCGAGAAGCTTTACATCCAGCAGCCCCCGATCGCGGCCAGCGGCCATTCCTCGCAGGCGTTCGCGCCTCATTATCCGCACACCGAGCGCAAAGAAGAGACCAAGACCTGCAGCGATTGCCACATTTCTTCTCAAAACGATAACAACGCGATCATGGCCCAGTTGCTCCTGCAGGGAACGAACTTCGTCAATTTTGTGGGTCATAACGCCTGGATTGGTTTGAGCGAACATGTCGAAGCGACGACGGTCACCGAGTGGGATGAGCCGCAGGCCGTGATTGGCAGCTATCTCCAGCGTTATGCGTATCCGGACTATTACAAGAAACATCAGGACCGCAGGCAGGAACTGGCCGAGTCTCACAACCACATCACAAAGGGGCCGGTCAGTTGCCTGCAACTGCGCGGGGAGTATCTGTTTGTGGCGGAGGGCAAAGGCGGATTCCGGGTCTATGACACGGCCAATATTGCGAATAAAGGGGTGTCGCAGCGCATCGTTACCGCGCCGTATTCGCCGCTCGGCCAGAACACTCACATCGCCTCGAAGAATGCGACCTGTATGGCCTTACCCACCAATCAACCAATTGCGCCCTCGCGCAATCAGGGTGATCTGATGCGCATCACCAATCAGGAGCAACCCTTCCATCCGAGCTACCACTACGCCTTCATCACCGATGCCGAGGAAGGCTTGATCGTGACCAATGTCGATACCTTGGCCGATGGCGATCCGCAGAACAACTTCCTGACCAGGGCCGCGACCTGGAATCCGAAAGGACTATTGAATGGCGCGCGCCACATCACGCTGGGTGGCAAGTACGCCTATGTTTCGACGCCAACGGGTCTGGTGATCATTGACATCGACAAACCACTTGAGCCGCAACATGTGGCGACGGTGCCAATGACGGATGTACGCGCGTCGGCTTTGCAGTTCCGTTATTTGTTTGTCACGGATCAAACCGGGCTGAGAGTCATTGATCTCACCACCCCAACCAAACCGATCTTGCAGAAAGCCAGCGTGCCGCTCAAGGACGCTCGCAAGCTCTATGTTGCGCGGACCTTCGCCTACGTGGCGGGTGGTTCGGAGGGGTTGGCGATCATCGATGTGGAGAAGCCCACCGAGCCGCGCCTGTATCAACTGTTCACCGCCGGTGGGCAGATGAACGACGTACAGGATGTGGTCGTCGGATCTACCAACGCGTCGCTCTTTGCGTATGTGGCTGACGGGAAGAATGGTCTGAAGGTCGTTCAGCTGACGGCGCCGGATACGCAGCCACGGTTCTATGGATTCTCACCCGATCCCAAGCCCTACCTGATTGCCTGGCGCAAGACCCAGTCTGCTGCTCTGGGCCTCTCAAAAGGTCTGGATCGGGACCGGGCAGTGGACGAAACTGGTGGTCAGATTGCGGTGTTCGGCCGTATTGGCTCCCGTCCATTCGTAGCGAAAGAAATGGAGCGGCTCTACATGCGTCCCGATGGCCGCATCTGGACCGTGACGGATGACAGCGGACCGAATGATTTCGTAACCGGGCGTGGCAAGCTTGCCGCAACCGCAGACCAGAGGACAAAGTGAACATGAGCCCTTCATTGACCCATTGGATCCGGCGCGCAGGCCTGGTGCTCGGCCTGGTGCTCACGCACAGTTTGCAGGCCGCTCCGGCCGCTCTGCCCAACGTCGCCACCGATCAGACGATCGGGACCATCAACTGTGCCAGCAGCACCTGCCACGGGTCGATCGCCCCCTGGAATGAGTCCAACGTGCTGCAGAACGAGTACACAACCTGGTCGCGGCTCGATCGGCATGCGAAGGCTTATACGGTGTTGCTCAACAAGCAGTCGCAGCGGATTGCCAAAAATCTCGGCTTGGCGCAGCCCGCACATGAGTCGAAGATCTGTCTTGATTGCCATTCCCACAACCCGGATGCGAAGAATCGCGGGCCCCGCCACGTGGTCTCCGATGGCGTCAGTTGCGAAGGCTGTCACGGTCCGGCCGGAAAATGGGTGACGTCGCACACCGTCGCCAATGTGCCTCACGCTGAGAACGTCGCCAATGGCCTCTATCCGACATCGCGTCCGGTCGAGCAGGCCAAGCTCTGCTTGTCGTGTCATTTTGGTAATGACGACCGCTTCGTCACCCATCGCATCATGGGTGCGGGGCATCCGCGAATGGCCTTTGAGATTGAAACCTTCGGTGCACTCGAGCCGGCGCACTACAAGGTCGACACCGACTACGTCCGGCGCAAAGGCGAGTACAACCCGGTGCGCCTTTGGGCCATTGGTCAGGCATACGCCTCGCAGCAGTTGCTGGACACGTTGGGAAGTTCCAAGCGTGGGCGCGACGGATTGTTCCCGGAGCTGGTCCTGTTCGACTGCCACGCCTGCCATCACCCGATGTCCGAACAAAAGGCCTCGCTGCGACTCGGAGTCGGATCGGGTCGGGTCAATCTGAATGACAACAACTTGTTGATGTTGCGTGCGATTGTCCGCGTGATCGATCCAGCCAACTCCGCGGCCTTTGATCGACAGGTTTCCCAAGTGCATCATGCGGTCGCAGGCAGTGCCGATCAGCGTGCGGCCGATCCAGTCGCGCTCGCTAAAAATCTCTCGGCAACGATCGGTCGCTACATGAATCGATTCGAGCAGGAGACGTTTGACGCAACCGTTTTGCGCAATATCCTGTTGGCTTTACTCGATGAAACCAGCGCGAACCAATACGCAAACTATGCCGGCGCCGAGCAGGCCTATTTTTCGATTTCGAGCCTGACCTCGTCGCTCATCAAGCAGGGCGGACTGGCTGCTTCCGGGCCAGTCACCCAGCGGTTGACGAGTATGCGCAAAGCGCTGGCCAATGAAGACAAGTTCCGTGGCGAGCAGTTTTTGACCGAAGTGGCAGCCATGCGCGCCCTGATTCCTGCCCAGGCAAAATAATCATGACCCAATCGAGCACCTCTGCCAAAGCTTCGGTCGCTGGCGGTCCTGCCGACTATGACATCGTCATCGTGGGCTCGGGGCCAGCTGGCCTGTCCGCCGCTGCACGCGCCCAGGCGTTGGGGTTGCGCCACGTACTGCTCGAGGCTGAAAAACACGCATCCGATACGATTTTTAAGTATCAAAAAGGCAAGCATGTGATGGCCGAGCCGGGGATTCTTCCCCTGCGAAGCGACATGAGCTTCTCTGCGGGTAAGCGCGAATTCCTGCTTTCGACCTGGGACACCGAACTCGGTGCGCAGCAGGTCAATATCGCCTACGGCAAGCGCGTCAAAGCGATTGTCAAATCCCCCGAGACGGGTGTCTTCACGGTGACCTGCGAGGACGAGAGCGCGGTCACCACCAAGGCGGTGATTCTGGGCATCGGGCTCCAGGGCAACATCCGCAAACTCGGCACCCCCGGGGAAAGTTTGCCGCGGGTGCAGTACACCTTGGCAGACCCGGATGAGTTCAAGGACGAGACGATTGTCGTGATCGGGGCCGGCGATGCCGGTATCGAAAACGCATTGGGTCTGGCGAACCAGAACACGGTTTACATGGTCAACCGTGGAGAAGAATTCAATTTTTGTAAAGACGGTAACCGTACCCTGATCCTCGCCGCCGAAAAGGCCGGCAAGGTCACCGTCTGTTACAGCGCCAACTCGCTCCGCGTCGAAGAATCCGACGGCCCAACACCGCTGAAGTATGTCTATAGCGGGGTTAATGGCGAAACAGTCGTCCCTTGCCATCGCATCATCGCTCGTCTCGGCGCGATCCCACCGCGCAAGCTGATAGAGAGTTTCGGGATTGTGTTCCCGAACGCCAACCCGAGTTCGGTGCCGGTTCTGTCCGAGTCCTACGAGTCAAATGTTCCAGGTCTCTACATTGTCGGCGCACTGGGTGGTTATCCGCTGATCAAGCAGGCGATGAACCAGGGTTACGAGGTCGTACAGACGATCGCGGGCCAACCGGTTGAGCCTGTCGATGAACCCTTGCTGCGCGAGAAATTCAAGGGCTGGAAACCAGGGATGGCGGTGTCCCAGGTGATCGATCTCATTTTGGGTAGCGTCCCGCTTTATCGGGAGATGTCCAAGCTGCAGATGCGCGAGTTCATGCTCGACTCGACGCTGCTGACGCCGCGCGCTGGCGAGGTCATCTTCAAGGAACTCGACTACACCAATACGTTCTACTCGATCGTGGCGGGTTCGGTCGATGTCGAGCTCAAAGGCAATGACGCGGGCGCCAAACCCAGCATTCTCAACCTGAAAGCCGGCCAGTACTTTGGCGAGATGGGATTGATCTCCGGGCGGCGGCGGACGGCAACGGTTCGTGCGGGTGCCGATTGCGTGCTGCTCGAGACCCCTCGGCGGACGATGCTTAAATTGATTTCGTCGGTTGAAGATGTGCGCAAGCAGACCGACGAGAAGTTCGTTCGTAACGCCATATTTAATTATCTCGGACCCATGCTGGGGCCCGACGCGGTGGATGCATTGATGGCGGGCGGCGTTGAATTGCGTCGCTTCAATACCAATGATGTGATTGCCCGAGACGGGGACCAGGCGGACGGGCTCTACCTCATCCGGCGTGGTTCGGTGACCGTATCCAAAGTCATCGACGGCAAGGACAAGATTCTGTCCTACGTGTCAGCCGGAAACTATGTTGGTGAAATGGCGCTTCTGAACGACGCGCCACGATCGGCCACGATTACCGCCACGGTTTTGACCGAGATCCTCGTACTCGGCGCCGAGGGCGTGAAGAAGCAGATTGCCGCCAATCCAAAGTGGCGGGCGTCGATCGAGAAACAGGTTCTTGCCCGCACTCAAAAGAACGTGGTTCTGGAGAATAGTACGGGTCGTGAAGGCGATCTGATGCGCTTCTTGCTGGGTCAGGGGATCGGCGAAGCCTCAGATGTTCTGTTGATTGATGAGAGCTTGTGCGTGCAGTGTAATAACTGCGAAGTCGCTTGCGCTGAGACCCATGATGGCACCTCGCGTTTGCGGCGTGAGCTTGGGCCCACGTTCGCGAACATCCATGTGCCCTCCGCGTGTCGCCACTGCGAACATCCGCATTGCATGAAGGAGTGCCCCCCCGACGCGATCAGCCGCTCAAGTAGCGGTGAGGTGTTGATTGGAGATTCCTGTATCGGGTGCGGTAACTGTCAGCGTAACTGTCCGTACGGCGTCATACAGATGGCTGTACAAAAGCCACCCAAGCAAGGTGGCGGTTTATCCTGGTTGTTGTTTGGCTTGGGTGCTGCGCCTGGTAAGCGCCAGCCCGACTACGATCCAAATGCGCTCAAGAAGGCCGTCAAGTGCGATCTGTGCAGCGGGATCGAAGGTGGTGCATCGTGTGTGCGCGCCTGTCCGACCGGAGCCGCAATCCGCGTATCGCCGGACAAGTATTTCAAGATGGGCGTGTAGGCTCTAGCAGCGCGTCACGGATCGACTCGAGTTCTTTTTGGCGGGCGTTGTCTGCCACCGGCATGCGCAGATTAAGGCCTTCAAACAGATCAAGGATGATCTGCGAAGTGATGAGACGCGCGTTCTCTTTGTCATCCGCGGGCACCACGTACCAGGGTGCTTCCTCGGTAGACGTTGCGCTGATGCAGGCTTCGTAGGCTGTTTGGTACGCAGGCCAGAATTGTCGTTCGATGAGGTCCGATCGCTGTAATTTCCAGTTTTTTGCTGGGTTTTCGAATCGTTCAAGCAAGCGTTTTCGCTGCTCTTCCTCAGAAAGATGCAGAAAGAATTTGAGGATTTGTGTGCCGTTGCGGCATAGATGTCGTTCAAGCGATGAGATTGATTGGTAACGCTGCTCCCACACCTGGTCGCTGGTTCCGGGGACGCCTTCCGAGCGCAGGATCTCAGGGTGCACGCGTACGATCAGGACCTCTTCGTAATAAGACCGGTTGAAAATACCGATCCGACCCCGCTCTGGCAGGCAATTGACATAGCGCCAAAGAAAGTCATGTTTTAACTCCCCATCGCTGGGGTGCTGAAAGCTGAAGACCTGGCAGCCCTGCGGATTGATCCCCGACATGACATGACGGATTACGCCGTCTTTGCCGGCCGCGTCCATCGCTTGAAAGATCATCAGTACCGACTGTTGTCGCGTCGCGTAGAGTAGTTCCTGATGGCTGTCGAGTTCTGCCCGCTGCGCCGCGAGGCGCTTCTGGTAATGCTTCTCGGATCGGTAATAAGGGTCTGCAAGCGTCGCGACTTGATCAAGCCGCAGCGTGGTCCCCGGTAGGACCTTATAAGTATCAGGGTGGATCTTCGCCATCGTTACAGACCCTCCGCTTAACTTGAACTGACCTTCAGCCTGCTTTCAGCGCCCGGACGCACGCTCCAGATAACTTTGAAAAACTGCAACATGCACCTTGGCGGGCTCGGCAGCATCCGGCCAAAGATCCACGCTATCGAACTGAATATCGTAGGTTGGTTCAGTCTGTGCGTCGATACCGTGTGCGTGCGCGTCCGGAAAAGGGTACGGCGGCGATTCGCTGACGACCCGACCGATCTGGCCGCGGATATAGCCCGGCATCCGCACATGGCCCGAGACATGGTCTGAGCGAACCCGAACCAGATCGCCCGCGACAAATCGCTCGCGTTCAGGTTGGTTGGCGCGGCCAGCGACCGCAGGTCGGGCCAGTGGAAAAACGCCGCCCGCGCGGCGTTCGAGTTCTACGCGACTCACGAGGCCTTTTTCGACACACAGCGAAGCCAGACTCGTGAGCGAACGCTCGTAGTAACTAGCACTCAGGTAATGCCTCGGCTCCATCCGTTCGATGGCGTAGCGGTATTCGTCCATGTTGTACACGCCATGTTTGACGGCAAGGCTATAGAGCGCATTCGCGCGGACCTCCCAGGGGGCGTGGAAGACCGGTGCATTGGGCGTGTAGCGGACGGGGCCAAACCCTTCTTTGCCGCCAAGATCATGCATGCCATTCATGTCGAAACCCTTGCCAACGTTAAACCTTCGCGACCCCGATCATCCCTTCTTTGGTCACCAGCGCCGTGAGTTGCTCTTGCGACCAGCCTTCGGTCCCCGGGGGGCGCTCGGGCAACACCATGTAGCGCGTGTCGGCTGTCGTATCCCAAACGCGGATCTCAATGTGCGGCGCTAATTCCAGGCCCATTTCACGCAGGACCGACCGGGATTCACGAACCACCCGGGCCCGGTACTCCAAATCCTTGTACCAGTCTGGAGGCAAGCCGATCACCGTAAAAGCTGTACATGAACACAGCGTGCAGCAGATGACGTTATGGACCGTCGCGGTGTTCTCAAGGGCCACCAGATGGCGGTGATGTGCGGGCATCGAAAGACCCAGTTCGCGGATTGCGGCGATTCCGTTGGCCAATAGCCGCAACCGAAAATCGGGTTCGGACCAGGCTTTTGCCACGACGCGTGCGCCATTCTCGGGGAGCCATTCTTCGGTCGCCCACTGGTTGAAGGTGTCGACGAATGCGGCCGGATGCATCGCATGATCTTCAAGCACCGATTCGATCGCTGCTAAGCGGTTTTCGACCGAGGCGATCCGCTCGCCTGTCGGGGATTCGGTGCTCACGTACATGGGCTGACTCCGGTGCGTTGGGTGTAATCGAGTCTCAGACGTGACCAAATTTTTGCAGGGCCTGGGCCAAGGTCAGTCCGTTCGCAATTTCAATTCGAATCTTTGTCTCGATCGAGGTCAAGCGTTCGGCTTCGACAAGGACGCTCACGGCATGTTCTTGTGGAATCACGATCGCGCCGTCCTCATCCGCCAAAATGAAGTCCCCGGGTCGCACGATGACCCCTGCATCATCATGGCCCCGCATCAGGACCGGCACCTGACAGGCATTGACCTTCCAGCGGCCAATCGACTGAACCGGGGTGCGATAACGGGCAAACACCGGAAACCCATGCTCGCCGATCCAGCGCACATCGCGGATTCCGCCATCGACCAGGGCGCCTGTGCAACCACGCTCTTTCATACCCAGTGCAATCAGTTCGCCGAAGTAGCAGATCCCTTGACCATCACCACTCCAGACGCTGATTTCGCCCGGCGCCAATCCCTGGCATGCCGCCATTTTGTCCGCATCGCCGCCAAGTGGGAATGGCGTCATCTGACCCCGGATTGTGTAGGCCCAACCCGCGAGGCGGGGGCTGTTATCGGGATACGGCCGAAAGCTCGCATGGAGGCCCTGGTGGAAGAGTTCCATCGTGTCGAGAACATCGGCCACATTCGACGTATCGACCTGCAGATAGCGCTGCCGCAGGGCCTCCCGCTCTTCAGGGGGCAGGGATTTCATCAGGTTCCCACCACGAAGGTCGAGGTCATTTTGCGCAGGAGCGCGGTAACACTCTGAGCGACGATTCGGCCGGTCTTGGGATTCTCCGATGGAATATTTTCCATTGTCATGGTGAATTTGGCGGAGTCCGAATCGACCGTGATGGTGTGCGTGTTGCGAACGACCGTCGGGTCTGCCCAGATCTCGAGCATGGTCCGGTCGGGCCCAATCCCGGCCAGCGCCAGTGCAACCACGACATTGAGGTTGGCGGGAAACCCTTTGGCCGCTTCTTTGGCGTTACCGGTGAATACCTTGAGCGGTTCAGTCAGCCCTTCCATTGAGATTCCGTGCTCAATCAGGTAGGGCGCGCCGGAGAGTCCGTTGGGGGGCTTGCGTGTGACCATTCGAACCGAGTGAATCTGGCCTTCTGCAGCGGCTACGACAGCATCCAATCCAATCAGCGCGCCGGTTGGGACCAGAATGGTTCCGCCCGATTGGCGGGCGAGCTCAATCAGATCCGGGCGAAACAAGATGGCGCCAACGGATAGTACGATCGCCTTTTTTCTGGCTCGCAAGAACGGACCAATCACGTCACCCAGGATGGCTGCGGGTGCACACTCCACGACGATATCGGCCATGGGTTCCAACTGATTCATTTCCAGAACTGGGACCGGATGCGGCAGGGTGTTGATGAACTCCCGGGCCTTGTCGTGATTTTTGGCGGACACCGCGGACAAAACGACGCCGGGGACAGTGCCCTCCGCCAGTCGCCGGGCCAGTGCTTTGCCAATGGCGCCGAGGCCGCCAATGGCAATCCGGATCGGGCTGTTTGAATGCGATGTCGTCATGATGGGTTCGTCTCAGTCGATTTGCATATTGGCGGATTTGACGATCCGCGCATATTTGGCGATCTCGCTTTGCAGATGTTCACCGAATTTAGCCGGTGAGCCGCCGATGATTTCTATGCCGCGATCAGAAAGATTCTTTCTAATGGATGGATCTTCGAGCGCGCGGTTGATCGCCAGATTAACTTTATCAATCGACTCTTTTGGCATCGAACTGGGCGCAACGATGCCGTACCAGGAGTCCGTTTCAAAGCGCGGAAAACCTTGCTCAGCAATCGTCGGGATTTCTGGTGCCAGCGGCGCTCGTGTCAGGTAGGTGGTTCCCAGCCCCTTCAATTTGCCCGATCGCAAATACGGCAGGAAGTCCGGCAAGTTGCCAAACATGATGTCGATATTGTTACCGAGCAGGTCCGTTAAGGCGGGCCCCTGAGCGCGATACGGGATGTGCACAACGTAAATTCCGGCCATGAACTTGAGCATTTCCATCGCGAAATGGGGCGTCGTTCCGTTACCGAACGACCCGTAGGACAGTTTCCCCGGATGCTTCTTGGCGTAGGCAATCAGCTCCTGGAGATTGCTGATCGGGAGGTCCGGGCGGGCTGCGAGGACATTTGCCGTGCGTGCCATCAAGATGACGGGCTGCAAATCCTTGGTCGTGTTGTAGGGCAGGCTCTTCACCAGACTCTGATTGACAGTGAAACTATTGGCGACGGCGCCGACCGTATGCCCGTCCGTCGATTTGGCAGTGGCATCCACACCAATTACGGTACCGGCACCTGGCTTGTTGTCGACGATGACTGAGGTGCCCAGTGCTCTCGCCAACTCCGGGGTCACGATCCGCACCACCGAGTCCAGTGTGCTTGCGCCCCCGGGGAAGGGAACAACCACGCGGACGGTTTGACCGTTGGGCCATCCCTGGGCTCGGGCGAGGGGTGCTCCGGCGAGTCCATTCAACAGAACGGTCAACGCCACCGTCATCAAAGCACGGTTCAAGAAGGTTGAGATTCGCTTCATCGGATTTGAAATACAGCGGGTGGCTGGCTTGGATTGCCGCGAACTACCGGTTGATCACTATCGGTCGCGGTCGACAGCAAGACTGGTCAGGGACAGCAAGGCCTCGCGAAACGGCGACGCTGGCAAAGACTGGGCACAGGTCCGGGCAATCGCGGCTTCTGAGATCGCTTGGGCGCGCGCGTAATCGAGGGAGCCATGATCGCGGACAGCACGCGCAATGGCGTCAAAATCACCTTCGCCGGTTTCGATCGCGCTACGCACGAGCGTCTGATCGGCGTGACTGCCAGTTCGCATGAGGTGAATCAGGGGCAGCGTCACCTTGCCCTCGCGCAGATCGTCCCCCAGGTTTTTGCCGATCTCATTGCTATTGCCCGCGTAGTCCAACACATCATCAATGACCTGAAAGGCCGTACCCAGGCGCAGCCCGTATTCCGCGGCAGTTTCGACCAGAGGGCTCGCCGCACCGGCAATCAGGGCGCCCAGGCGCGCAGCCGCCTCGAAGAGTTTGGCCGTCTTGTAGCGGATCACTTGCAGGTAACGCGTCTCATCAAGGTCTGCGTCCCGGCTGTTCATCAGTTGCAGGACTTCACCCTCAGCGATGATGTTGGTGGCATCCGCGAGAATCTGCATGATCGACATGTCGCCCGCGCTCACCATCATCTGGAAGGCCCGCGAGTAGAGAAAATCACCGACAAGGACCGAGGCGGCATTGCCAAACACCGAATTGGCGGTGTCACGGCCGCGCCGCAATGCACTTTCGTCGACGACGTCATCGTGCAGTAGCGTGGCGGTGTGGATGAATTCCACGACAGCGGCCAGCATGTGACGACGGTGATCTGCGTGGGCGCCATGTGCCCGGGCAAACAAAAGGACCAGGACTGGCCGAAGTCGCTTGCCACCGCCCGCCACGATGTAGTCGGCGACGGTCCGCACGAGGGCAACCTCAGAATGCAGCCGGTCTCGGATCACCTGGTCGACGGCTGCCAAATCTTCTGCGATCGAGGGAAAAAGCTCGTTGGCGGTGGCGGTTGTTGCGGTGATGGCGGTCAAGGCGGTCTGCAGTGAAGACGGTCTGGGGCGTTGGGTTGATCGATTATAGGCGGGGACCGGTCGGGGTGTCGGTCGCCTCTCCGGTTTGAATGGGAGTTGACTCAAGCTCAGTGCATCGATAACATGGCCGGTTCTGTGTTTCTCGCAGGGACATTCTCCATGTACGCGGTCATAAAAACCGGCGGCAAGCAGTATCGCGTTGCCGTCGGAGAAAAATTGAAAGTAGAACAGATACCGGCGGACATCGGTGCAGTCATCACGCTCGAAGAGGTGTTAGCGGTGGGCAAGGACGACGGGATTGTCGTTGGCGCACCTCTGGTTCCCGGGGCTTCGGTGGCCGTCACGGTGCTCTCTCACGGTCGAGGCGACAAGGTGCGCATTTTCAAGATGCGTCGCCGTAAGCATTATCAAAAGCATCAAGGGCATCGGCAGAACTACACCGAGCTACGTATTGATGAGATCCGGAGCTGATCGGAAATGGCACAGAAAAAAGGCGGCGGCTCGACGCGCAACGGTCGCGAATCCGAAAGCAAACGTCTGGGCGTCAAAGCCTTCGGCGGTGAATCGGTCTCGGCAGGCTCAATCATCATTCGTCAGCGCGGTACCCGCGTGCACCCGGGCGTCAACGTTGGGATTGGCAAGGATCACACCTTGTTTGCCCTTAAAGACGGTCATGTGAAGTTCTCGGTCCGTGGGGAGCAGAACCGGAAAACGGTGTCGATCATCCCCATCGCCCATGCGCACGCTCCGGCTGAGGCGGCGGCCAGCGTCTGATTTCGGGCAATCGCCCGCACTGGTGCGGGCGAAAATGATCCGGCCGCACCGATGAAATTCGTCGACGAGGCTCGAGTTGAAGTGGTCGCTGGTAACGGCGGCAACGGAATGGCGAGCTTCCGCCGCGAAAAATATATCCCCAAGGGTGGCCCGAACGGGGGTGATGGCGGCCGTGGCGGCAGCGTGATTGCGGTCGCTGATCGCAACATCAACACGCTGATCGACTATCGCTACGCCCGTCTGCATCGGGCCAAAGGCGGTGAGCACGGGCGCGGTAGCGATCAGTATGGCGCTGCGTCTGAAGACATCATCTTGAGAATGCCCGTCGGGACCGAAGTCCACGACGCAGAAACTGACGAGCGGCTGTTTGACCTCGTTCGCCACGGCCAGCGGGAGGTTTTAGCGCGCGGCGGGCAGGGGGGGTTGGGCAACCTTCATTTTAAGAGCAGCGTTAACCGGGCGCCTCGCCAATCGACCAATGGCGCGCCGGGTGAACAGCGACTCCTGCGACTCGAGCTCAAAGTGCTCGCAGATGTGGGCTTGCTCGGAATGCCCAATGCAGGCAAGTCAACCTTCATCACGCAGGTCTCGAACGCAAGGCCGCGCATCGCGGATTATCCGTTCACGACCCTGCACCCAAATCTGGGTGTCGTTCGGGTCGGTCTAGAGCGCAGTTTTGTCATTGCTGATATTCCCGGTTTGATCGAGGGTGCGGCCGAGGGCGCTGGACTGGGCCATCGGTTTTTGCGCCATTTGGCCCGTACCCGACTGCTCCTGCATCTGGTGGATGTCTCGATGTTTGATGTCAACCGCGATCCCGTGGCGGAGGCGGTTGCGATCCTCAATGAGCTAAAAAAATATGATCCGGCGCTGTATGAC
>RFPW01000005.1 GCA_009925965.1 Betaproteobacteria bacterium | reverse complement strand
GGCGTCTTTGACCAGTCCGTCCTGAACCACCCCGGTCTGGTTGCGTGGAGCAGACGAACCACCGCCACCCCCGCCTGCAGCGAGCCCAACCAAAACAGCGCCAGCGCCGACCAGCATGGGGGTCGACACATTGAGGTCTTTGAGCGAAGCCCCAGCGCTCTCAACAGCACGGGCAGGCATATCGGACAGCACACTCGACGATGCCTGAGCCAGGGGGCTAAATGCATCGGCCTGGATCATGGTCGACGACGGCTGAGGGATTGCCTGAACACTGGTACCAATGGCCGCCACCTGGTCGATCTCATCTCGCGCCTGTTCAATCGACTCGGTACCCGCAGCAAGCGCCTGATCAACCAGTTCATTCTGGTGTTCATCCACGGGGCCATCCTGGCGTCCCGTCTTGAGCCGAGCGGATGGAGGGACCGCTCGGGCAGCGCCAAGCGTATTGGGTCTAGCCAGCACCCCCGCAACAAGTTCAACATTGGAAGCACCAAGGGGGCTCTGAGCGCGAGAATTCATCGGTGTCATAGTGTGCACAAGTGATAAAGATGGACACGGGGGAAGCACGAGACGTTTGCGGCCGGGAGGGCCGCCAAGAGCCACCGATCCATCTCAAAATTCATCAAGATCAACGAAGCCCCATATACTAACTTTTTCAATCAGCAGCAATATTTTAACGAGCTGCACATCGGATCAAACTCGTATTTTCCTTCATTTTTCCCGCTTTTTTGCCGACGATTTACCCTAATTGATGCAAACAAGCCTAGATCTTTCGGCCCTACTCAACGCAGTCTGTTCTAGTGTCACAGACGCAGGAGCATGTCTGGTCGCCGAAAGGGCCCGTCCAGAGGGGCGACGCGGCGCCGGCGACTCGGCCCCGGTCGATGCTGAAATTGAACTTGGCTTACGAACCGCGTTGCTAGCCGCTTGGCCTGCACGATTCGTTGGAGAAGAGCTGGGGGTGGCTCCCTGCCCCGCGCACGCGTCGCCAGAGCAGCAACGCACCTGCTGGGTCGTTGACCCCCACGACGGCACACGCGACTTCTTGCGCGGCCTCGGCGGGAGTTCAGTCTCGGTCGCCCTCCTCGATGAGGGACACCCCGTCCTGGGCGTCGTCTATGCGCCGATGCCACCCGATCGCGGCCCCGATTTGATTGCCTGGGCACAAGGGGCAGGTCCATTGCGGCGCAATGGCGTGCCCGTTGACCAAGCTCATCCCAACGCCCTTGGACCTGCTCCACCGCTCGCTGATCAAAAACTGGTGCGTGGCTGTCAGGTACTCTTGAGCACCTCGGCCAGTCAACGGCCCGAGGCCAGTGCAGCACTCGTCGCGCCCGCCAATTTCATCCCTCTGACCAGCATCGCCTATCGACTGGCGCGGGTCGCCGCAGGAGACGCGGTGGCCACGCTGACCCTTCACGGGGCCCAATCCTGGGACATTGCTGCCGGACACGCCTTATTGTTAGGTGCGGGCGGTAAACTCTACGACGACAGAGGTCAGCCCGTCCGCTACGACGCCAATGGTGCAGGCCAGGTCAGGGCCTGCTTCGGGGGCGCACCCGCCGCCGCCCTCGAACTCGTCTCACGCAAATCGGCTTGGACTATGGCTGGAGGACGCTGATACGTCCTCCGGCCCCTCAATCAGCGCCTCGGATCAGAACGAGGCCTAGAACTCGTACCGAGCGGTGACCTGCACCGCCCACTGGGATTCGCCCGACGCCTGACGCGTTTGCAGTGGGGATACGCCCCCAGAACGCAGGCTGTAAACATAACGGCCCTGCGAATCGACCCCGTTGTAGTTAACGAAGTTACGGGCCAACGGGAATGCACCCTCATCAATTCGGCCCCACTTGTTATTGATCATGTTGCCGAAGTTGAGGAAATCAAAGATCAGGAAGCCACGATGCTTGGCTGTAAAGCCGGGAAGCTCCTGACTCACGCGCAGATCCACGCTGTTCGACCACGGTGAAAAATCGGAGTTGCGCTTCACGACGCCGCCCTTGGCAGCCGCCAAGGCGGGGGTGTCATTGACGATTTGCCAGAAGGCGGCCTCCTCCGTTGCGCCGCCACGGAAGACCACCTCGCCCGAACCCGGTGCTTTTGGGATGTACATCAGGTCGTTGCCTGAAACGCCGTCACCGTTCAGGTCATTGCCATAGACCCAGCTGTAGGGTTTGCCTTGACGACCTTCGTAAAACATCCCGATGGTGGTCTTGCGGGCACCAAAGAGCGCCTGTGACCAGGTCATCCCGGCGTTGATCCGATCACGAACGAGGAAGTTCGAATTCGACGCGACATCCTCATTCGGATTGAAAACTGAGCGATTCAACCAGTTCGAGTTTGCCACGCTCGAGGTCAGCGGGCTCACTTCGGTCGCGCTGGTTTTGGTGTAAGCCATTGCCCAGCCCAAGCCCTGCACCGCCGGTTGGCTCAACGCGAGCGTGATCGCATTGCCACCGCCCTTCTCGGTGTTGGTTGCAACCGTCACGTTATTGAACGCAGAATTTCGCAGGGCGCGCGATGTGACTGAGCCCGAGCAGCCCGCCGTACCCGAAGCGTTGGTACCGCCTGTTGCCGTCCAGCAATTCTGATCAAAGCCCGCAGCGTTGTAATAGAGCTCACGGCCATCGAGCCCACTGCGTGTCACCGGCCCAAGATTCAAGAATTTATAATTAATCGCATTATTCGTTCGAGTCTGAATCCACTCGGCCGATGCGATCACGCCCTTGATCGGCAGCTCTTGCTCGAATGCGAGGTTGTACTTCGCAACCGAGGGCTGCTTCATGCTTGGATCGATGAAGTCGATATTGGCCGCCGGGATCGTTCCGGTGAAGCTCGTGATCTGAGCGTTTGGATCAACCCTCAACAATCCATCGGTCTGCGGGCAAGCCGCGTAACCCGAAATGCCACAACCGATGATCGATGTCGCTACGCCCGTGTTTGAGTAAGGGTTGGAAAGCCAGACGTTGGCCGAAGCGCCTTGAAAAAGACCTGCACCCCCGCGCAACTGCGAGCGGCGCTCGGGCGTCGACAAGTCCCAGTTAAAGCCCATACGGGGCTGGAACAAGTCCTTGCCGTCCATGTTGTATGAATTATTTAGCCCGAACCCGCCAGTCTGCCGGGTGTTCGTCGCGGCATTGCCTGCAATCACAGGCGCCGAGGCCGCAGCGTTGTAGATGGGTTGCTCGGGCACATTCAGCTTGTCCAACCGTGCGCCGATCAGAACCTTGAAGCGATCACTGACCGCGATATTGTCCTGCAGGAAAACGCCCATATTGCCCAGACTCCACTGCGCAATCCCATCGGCCAGAGTGCGACCGGGAAGCGGATTCTGAACCTGGAAAGCAGTCGGGCGCCCGCGCTGGAAATTCTCCAGCACCGCGGCCTCGACCTGAGCCTGAGTCGCAGACGCACATGCGATGCCACCCGCATTCAAGGGGTTGGTATACGAGAGGGTTGCTCCGCTGTTGATACAACCAAAGGTGTAATTACCCTTGGTGTCTTGCAAGAACGCGTTATAGACCTTGTTTTCACTATAGTCGCCACCGAACTTCAGTTCGTGGTTCTTATAGGTGTAGGTCGCACCCAAGTAGCCATCGACCGTATCGGTCGAAAGAACGTTGGTATGGCGGCTACGCTCGGTGCCGAAATACAGCGTGCGCCCGCCGGTTGAAAGGCCTGCCGGGGCCCCCGCTGGCAACGCACCCGAAAAAGAAAGTCCAATTTGCGGCAGGTTCGAATTGTTGACCGGAACGCTGTCGTACTTGCGGCTCGAGAGTTTGACTTCGGTCGAGAAGTTCGGCGTCCAGTCGGCAATCCACTGCCCGACCACACTGTCAATCGTCTTGGCTTGCGAGTACCAGTTGGAGTCAGTGGCCAGAGCGGTCGCACCAAAGTTCGGATAGATCGGCTCTGCTTGCTCCGTGCGCGAGAAACGGACGCTGGCGCGCTGGCTGTCGCTGATGTTCCAGTCGAATTTCGCCAGATAGTCCTTGACCAACAGGTTGCTGGCCGGCGCATCGAGCCCGCCGATATTGATGCCGTAGGTGTTCTTGGCGATCGATTGCGCGCTGGCCAGCGCGGACGAAGTAATGGCGACCTGGCCGCCTGCGGTACTGCCGATCAGGCCAAAGTCCGGCGAGGTGCGTGAGCTCTTCAGCTCCTCATAGGCGAGGAAGAAAAAGAGCTTGTCCTGAATAATCGGACCACCAACCGTCAAACCCTTGGTGGTTTCCTGGAATTTTGGCGGTGCGGTGTAAACGCCAGTGAGGTTGTTGTAGCGCTTGCCCGCGAGACTGTCGTCACGAAAGATAAAATACGTGCTGCCCTTGATCTCATTCGTTCCGCTCTTTGTCACCGCATTGATATTGGCGCCGGTATAGCCCTTCTGGGTCACGTCCATGTTGGCGACGTTGATCTGCACCGACTGAATGGCGTCGATCGGAATCGGCTGCTTAAGCGTCGGGAAGTTATTGCCCTCGAGACCAAACGTATCGCTGATCGACACGCCGTCGATGGTGGCAATGTTGTACTTGGAGTTCTGCCCCGAGACCGAAATCTCGCCGCGCTCCTTGTCGGTCTGCGAGACCCGCGGGTCAAGACGCGCGTAATCGTAGAGGTTACGGCGAATCGACGGATACGCGTTCAGCTCCTGATTGGTGATGTTGGTCGTGGCGCCCATCCGTTCGTTATCGAACACCGAGTTCAACGCCGACTGGGAGACGGTCACCGGCGCTAGTGTCGCCGCGCTGATGGTGAGGTCCAGATCCAGGACTTCAGCGAGCTTGGTGAATACCTCGTTTTGCACGGAGGTTGCGCCATCCTTGGTCACCGTGACCGTGAACGGGCCGCCCACGCGAACGCCGCTCACGCGATAACGCCCTTGGGCATCGCTTAGCGCGCGACTGACCGAACCCGATTCGACGTGGAGCACTGTCACCGCCGCGTTGGCGACTGCCTTACCGTCCGCGCCATTGACCTGGCCCGCAATGATCGACGTGGTGTTCTGCGCCAACGCCGGCGCGACCACCGCAGCCACGGCCACGCTGATGGCGGTCCGGGCGAAGATGTTCCAAGGGTTATGAATCATGTCAGCCGTCTATGAAGAGGAGTTTTTTACAACTTCCGAAATTTACGGGCGAAATGTGACAGTTTTGTTGTGGGAAACCCTGATCGATCAGGTTGTGGTGTTTGGATGACGAACTTTCAGCTTTCAGCTGCGCCCATGCGCGACAGCAGACGCAGTTGCGACACTTGTTTTTCCCCCTCCGGCTGCAAGCGTTGATAGGCACCATCGGACCCCATCAACCAGGCCGACGTGTTGTCGGCCAGGTGCTCTTCCAGCGCCTCTTCGATCACCCGCGCTTTGAGCTTTTCATCGAGGATCGGGAACGCAATCTCGACCCGACGGAAAAAATTCCGGTCCATCCAGTCGGCGGAACTCAACCAGACTTCGTCCTGACCGTCATTCCAGAACCGAAACACGCGCGAATGCTCCAGAAACCGACCGATGATCGAGCGGACCACAATGTTCTCAGACTGGCCCGGAACCCCTGGCCGCAGCGCACAGACCCCGCGAATAATCAGGTCGATCCGAACACCGGCCTGACTGGCCGCATACAGCGCGGCAATGACGGTCGGCTCCAGCAAGGAGTTCATCTTGGCTGTGATCCGGGCGGACTTGCCGGCCCGGGCGTGCTCGGTCTCCCGCTCAATCCCCGCAATCACATTCTGGTGCAGCGTAAAAGGCGCCTGCCAGAGGTGGTTTAGGGCGCCAGCTGCGCCAAGGCCGGTCAGCCGGCGGAAGATTTCGTGGACATCCGCGCAAATTGCGCGGTTCGCTGTGAACAGCCCAAAGTCTTCATAGAGCTTGGCGGTGCGCGGGTGGTAGTTGCCGGTGCCGAGGTGAGCATACATGCGCAGGCCATCAGCCTCGCGGCGGGTAATCAAGGCCATCTTGGCGTGCGTCTTGTGACCAACAACGCCGTACACCACATGAGCGCCCACCTGCTCGAGTCGTGCCGCCCAGTTGAGATTGGCCTCTTCATCAAAACGCGCCATCAGTTCGACCACGACCGTGACTTCCTTGCCGGCCTTGGCGGCCGCGATCAGCGCCTCCATGAGCGCGCTATCGACCCCGGTGCGGTAGATGGTTTGCTTGATCGCCATGACCTTTGGATCGATTGCTGCGCTGGACAAAAAATCCATCACGGGGGCAAACGACTCGTAGGGCTGGTGAACCATCACATCGCCTTTACGGATGGCGCTAAACAGATCCTTCTGTTTGAGCCAACCCGGCAAGCCTGGAGCGAATGAAGGGAATTTCAGATCAGGGCGGTCGACCTGATCCAGGACCTGAGCGAGGCGAACCAGATTGACCGGGCCGTGAACTTGATAGCAGTCCTGCGGCTTGAGCTCAAACTCCTGCAACAGGCGGCTCAAAGGCTCCTCACCAATCCCCGCGGAGACCTCGAGACGCACAGCATCACCGTAGTGACGACTCGGCAACTCGCCCTGGAGCGCACGACGCAGGTCGGTAATGTCCTCTTCATCGACAAACAGGTCACTGTTGCGGGTGACCCGAAACTGATGCACGGCGCGTACGTTCATGCCCGGAAACAAATTGCCCACGAAACCCTGAACCACAGAGGTCAGCAGCATCAGCCCATTGGGGTGCCCTGAAATTTCTTCCGGGACGCGGATCAAACGTGGCAGGGCCCGCGGCGCCTGAACGATGGCGATCCCCGCACGACGTCCAAACGCGTCCTGACCGTCGAGTTCAACAATGAAATTCAGACTCTTGTTCAGGATCCGCGGGAATGGATGCGCTGGGTCGAGTGCGATCGGCGTGAGCAGTGGTTCGATCTCGGACTGGAAGATCGTGTGGGCGAATTCACGGTGGGCATCAGTCCAGGTCGTCGACGCATGAAAAACGATGCCTTCCTGTGCCAACTGCGGGATCAAGGCGTCGTTCAATAACGCGTACTGGCGCCCGACCAGACGGTTGACCCGGGCACTGATCGCGTCGAGCGATGCGCGGGCCTCGGTTGCCGATGCGTCATCGACTTGGGCCACTTCATGCAAACCAGAAACCCGGATTTCAAAAAACTCGTCGAGATTGCTCGACACGATCGTCAGATAACGCAGCCGCTCCAACAGGGGCACCTGATCGCCATCGGCCTGAGCCAGGACGCGCTCGTTGAATGCCAGTAGGCCTTGCTCCCGATTCAGCAAATCGTCGGTCCGATGGGGCGGCACACGATCTGGCTCCGTGTTCCAGCGGTCCGCCGCGCTGACCGTCGGTTGACGCTTGCTGACCGCGGTGGTTTTGGCTGATTTCATCGGATAATCCTGCTCTTTGTCGGAGGAACGGGTAGATGCCACGACATCGTCATCTCTTGGTGTTAAGAAATTATTTCGCAGCCACAATTTAAACCGATGACCGACCTCCTTGACCCGCTTCTCCTCGCCGCCGTCGACCTCGGCTCCAACAGTTTCCGACTTTTGATTGGACGGGCCGACTCGTCCCCGGCTGGTGTTCAGGTCATCCCGGTGGATGTCCTCAAAGACAGTGTCCGACTTGCGTCCGGGCTCGACCACGAACGCAACCTGACGGCGCTGGCGCAGCGTCGGGGCGTCGAGGCCTTGCAGCGCTTTGGCGAGCGTCTTCGAGCATTTCACCCGGATTCGGTGCGCGCCGTCGCCACCAGCACCTTGCGCCAAGCAAAAAATGCCCGGCATGTCCTGGCCACCTTTGAGGCCGCGCTCGGATTTCCGATTGAGGTCATTGCCGGGCGTGAAGAAGCGCGACTGATCTGGATCGGCGCCGCCCATACTCTTCCCGCCGATGGGTCGCACCGGCTCGTAATCGATATCGGCGGGGGCTCCACGGAATGTATTGTCGGGCGCGATTACGAACCTCTGGTGACTGAGAGCGTCACCGTGGGATGCGTGGGCCTCACTGGCCGGATCTTTGGCGACGGTGAAGTCGGGCGCGAGCGGATGAACGAGGCCATCTTGATTGCTCGCGACCTGTTCGCGCCGCTGGCCAAAGGCTTACGGCGCGAAACCTGGAGCGAAGCCATCGGTACCTCGGGCACCGCCAAGACGATCTCGGCGATCTGTCTGGCCGAATTTGGCGATCCGACGATCACGCGCGAAGCACTGGCGCACATCGAAGCTGCACTCATCAAAGCCGGCCATTTTGACCGTTTGCGACTCCAGGGTCTGCGCGCCGACCGGCGCCCGGTCCTCCCCGGAGGCTTGGCGATCCTGCGCGCAGCGTTTGATGAATTCGGTATCTCGACCATGCGCTTCACGCCGGGGGCGTTACGCGAGGGGGTGCTCTACGACCTTCTGGGCCGAACCAACGACAGCGACATGCGCGACGTCACGGTTGAGCAATCCATGATCCGATACGGCGTGGACAGGGACCACGCCGCCCGAGTCGGGAAGACAGCAGCCTGGCTCTGGCGCTCAATCGCACGTGGCGCGGCCGAGGATGTCGAACGCGGCATTGAACTGCTCGGTTGGGCGGCCTCGTTGAGCGAAATCGGCTTGAGCATCTCGCATTCGGCCTATCACAAGCATTCAGCGTACATTGTTGCGCACGCCGATTTGCCGGGTTTTTCGCGGCCCGACCAGGCGATGCTCTCGCGCCTCGTGCTCGGCCATACGGGCAAGCTGACCAAGATGACCAGCCTGGTCGAACTCGACGCCGAATGGCGGATGTTGCTGGCCTTACGCCTCGCCGTCATCCTGCACCGGCGGCGCGATATGCAAGGCTCAACCTACCCCCTCTCGCTCGAGATCGAGCGCCGCCGAGTCAGTCTTCTCGTCGAGCGGGGCTGGTCCAACAAGCACCCGCTCACCGATTTCAGTCTGGGCGCCGAGATCGCCGAGTGGACTCGCGCCGGACTCTTTGAGCATGCCGGTTATTTGTCGGTCGATCGGCTACCGGATCTGGATGGGCCACCTAAAATGCGACTAATTGCCTGATGCAGGCTAAAGGGCTGCACGTAAGCGCTCACCCTAGCCAGCCTGAAGCCGGTGAAACTTCGCGAGGAGCAGTTCGGGACTCTCGATCCATTCGGGGTTGAGCGGAATACAGTCCACGGGACACACGACCCTGCATTGCGGTTCGTCATGATGGCCGACACATTCGGTACAGCGCAGGGGGTCGATCTGGTAAATCTCGGGCCCCATGCTGATGGCCGAATTCGGACATTCGGGCTCGCACACATCGCAGTTGATGCACTGATCCGTAATCAGTAACGCCATCGGGATCAGGAGACCGGAAGATCAGGAGCCGGTTTGGCGCCACCAGCACTCTCGACGCTCTCCTCGTGCTGGATCCGTTCGGTCCGTTTGCTCACGAGCCAGGCTTCGACCGATGGGAAAACAAACTTCGAGACATCGCCGCCCAAGAGCGCGATTTCCCGCACCAGAGTGCCCGAGATGAACTGGTACTGATCGGTTGGCGTCATGAAGATCGTCTCGACCTCCGGCAACAAATAGCGGTTCATGCCCGCCATTTGAAATTCGTACTCAAAATCAGAAACTGCCCGCAATCCCCGAACGATGATGTTGGCTTCTTGCAGTCGAACGAAGTCCTTTAAGAGGCCCCGAAATCCGTGGACCTCGACATTGGGGTAGTGGCCGAGAACTTCCCGCGCAATTTCGACCCGCTCGGCCAAATTGAAGACCGGATGCTTGGTCTGGCTATCGGCCACACCAACGATCAAACGATCAAACAGGCGCGAACCGCGGCGCACCAAATCCTCGTGCCCCCGAGTCAGTGGATCAAACGTTCCGGGATAAACCGCAATCTTCATAGAAACTAGAACCCTGAAATTTCAGCAGATGATAATGGACGCGCCCCGCAGTGGCGCTTCGGACCAAGCTGAATCCCGCCTCGGCCCATGCCTGCTGCGCGTTGGCCTGATGGCTGAGCTTGGTTTCAGACTCAAGATAAACCCAACCTCCATCCGCTAAGAGAGATCCAAGCAGGGGGCGAACCCGCGATGGCCAGTCGGATCCAAAAGGCGGATCCAAAAAAATCAAATCAAACCCGCGGGCTTGGGTCAGCGCCAGGCGACCCGCGACAGCCATGGCATCGCCCGCCTCGAGGCCAACCTGCTGCGCATTTAGGCGCTGACGGACCGTACGCAAGGACTCGAGCGCTTTGGGATCGCGCTCGACCATCAAGACGCTTTGGGCACCGCGCGAGGCGGCCTCAAAGCCCAGTGCCCCAGTGCCGGCAAAGAGATCCAGGACTCGCCAGCCGTCGAGCTCCTGGCCAAGCCAGTTGAATAAGGTCTCCCGAACACGGTCCGGCGTGGGTCGCAGTCCAGGCACAGCGGGGACCGGAATCAAGGTGCGCCGCCACTGCCCGCCAATGATGCGCACCCGCGCCGGGGGACTTGAATGGGCATTTGATACCATCGATTGGAGTGTATCTTGATCTGCTAACCCAACACCCCCATTAGACGAGGCGCCCGATGTTCGGCTTTCTGCGGCGCAAGAAACCGGTACCTCCGACACCGGAACCGGGCACATCCGCCTCGAGCCCCGTCGGCACCTTAACGATCGAACCGGCGTCGCAAGCGTCACAATCGCCTGAGCCGTCAGCGCCTCCTTCGCTCTCAGGCCCATCAGCCCCATCCGGCCCATCAGAGCCGCCTCGGACCGGATGGATCAAGCGTCTTCGTGCCGGGCTGAGCCGGACGAGCGGTCAACTGGCCGGGCTCTTCGGCCTGACGCGGATTGACGAGGCGCTCTTTGAACAGCTGGAAACAGCGCTTCTGGTGGCGGACACCGGGATTGAGACCACCACCTGGCTCCTGGCACGTCTGCGTGATCGCGTCAAGAAAGAGCGCCTCGAGACGGGAGAAGATGTGCGCCAAGCGCTCAGAGTCATCCTGACCGAGCTCATGACGCCACTCGAAGCGCCGATCGATCTGGATCGGCCAGCCCCCCAAGTCTGGGTGGTGACAGGGGTCAACGGGGCCGGTAAAACCACCTCGATTGGGAAGTTGGCTCACCTGCTTCGGCGCGAAAACAAATCGGTCCTGCTGGCAGCCGGCGACACCTTCCGCGCGGCCGCCCGGGCCCAACTGGCCGAATGGGGCGCCCGCAATGACGTAGCCGTGATTGCTCAGGACGGCGGCGACCCTGGCGCTGTGGCGTTTGATGCCGTCTCGGCCGGGATTGCGCGCCGAACCGATGTCGTGATGGTCGACACGGCGGGTCGGTTACCGACCCAGACACACTTGATGGAGGAGTTGCGTAAAGTCCGTCGGGTGATCGGCAAAGCGCTCGCGGGCGCGCCCCATGAGGCACTTCTGGTGCTCGACGGGAATACCGGCCAAAACATGTTGGCGCAGGTCGCAGCGTTCGATGCGGCCGTCGCGCTCACGGGTCTCATCGTGACCAAGCTCGACGGCACGGCGAAGGGGGGCGCCATCGTGGCGTTGGCTCATACCCGGCGAGCGCAGCCAATCCCGGTCTATTTCATCGGACTGGGCGAAGGCGTCGACGATCTGCAAGCATTCTCCGCGCAAGAATTTGTAAGTGCACTCCTCGACACAGCACCCAGATCACATTAGCACTCGCGATTCTAGAGTGCTAAAATACAGCATCGAGCTTTAAGTTCAATGCCTTAATCTGATTGCCACAAAGGAGTATCGGTCAGATGAATCAGACTGCTACGCTTGCCTTGCCCGCGGGTTCAGACGCCAATTACACTGCCTTGGCCCCGATGGGCGGGGCCGGTTTTGGACTGCCCGCACTCGGCAACCTTGATGCCTATATCTCGGCCGTGCACCGGATTCCACTCCTTACCCTTGAGGAAGAGACGGAATTCGCGCGCCGCTTGCGCGACGACGGAGATCTCGACGCAGCCCGGCGACTGGTCATGTCGCACCTTAGAGTCGTGGTTGGCGTTGCTCGTCAATTTCTGGGTTACGGACTTCCCCACGCCGATCTGATCCAGGAAGGCAACGTCGGCCTCATGAAGGCCGTTCGTCGATTCGACCCCGAGCGTGGTGTCCGCCTCGTGTCGTTTGCACTCCATTGGATCAAAGCGGAAATCCACGAATACGTCCTGCGCAACTGGCGCTTGGTTCGGGTAGCGACCACCAAGGCCCAACGCAAACTGTTTTTTAATCTGCGCTCGATGAAGCAGGATTCGACCTCGCTCGATCCCGGCGAGATTGAGGTGATCGCTCGCACGCTCGATGTCCGACACGAAGATGTGATCGAAATGGAATCGCGCCTGGCCGGACGCGACATCCCGATTGACAGCAGTAACGACGAAGATGGCGAGTCGGTGAGCCCGATCGCCTGGCTCAAAGCCGATGGATCCGAGCCGACACAGGTCCTCGAAGCGCGCGCGCGCGACCTGCTTCAGGGCGAAGGGCTGTTGAGGGCACTCGACCGTCTCGATCCGCGCAGTCGCCGGATCGTGGAGTCGCGCTGGCTTGTCGATGAGGCCGAGGGCGGCTCGTCAACGCTGCATGAGTTGGCTGCGGAGTTTGGGGTTTCCGCGGAGCGGATTCGTCAGATCGAAGCCAAAGCGCTCAAAACCATGCGTGCTGAACTCAGTGCTTGAACTCAGTGCTTGAACTCAGTTTCTAAGCGGAAGGTCTGAACAACGCTAGAGAAGCAATTGCCGGACATCATGCGCGAGTGCCTCTGGGCCCTGGCCGCCACGCACATAGAGACGCACACGACCCTCTGGGTCAAATACAAAACTGGCCGCCGTGTGATCGAAGGTCTCGTTGCCCGGTGACTTCCCTTCGACCCGCTCAAAGAAAACTTTGAAGTGCTGCGCCACCTGACGGGTCGAAGCGTCATCGCCGCGCAGGGCAACAAAGCTCGGGTTGAAAGATTTAACATACGGATCCAACACGTTGGGCGTGTCCCGCACCGGATCGAGGGTGACGAAGACCACCTGGAAGCGATCGGCCTGTGGCCCCAGTAACCGAGCGACTTCCGCAGCATCCTGGAGGGTTGTAGGGCAAACGTCAGGGCAGCGGGTGTAGCCAAAAAAAACCAGGACTGCCTTGCCACGCCAGTCAGCCAGACTGCGCGCTTGCCCCTGCGGATCGGCCAAACCCGTCAGCGCCTGCGCGTAGGGTGCCCCGGTAATATCGACATGACGAAATACCGGCGTTGCCGAAGCGGCCTTGGCCGTCCCGCCCGCCTCGGGAGCCACGGATTTACTACAGCCCGACAAGTTCCAGACGAACGCGCAGAGACCCATCCAGACCCACGACGCCACCAGCCTCGAGTTCCCCACCGCCTGCAAACGCGAGCGAACAGTGATCACCCAGGACCCGCCGCCCGACCGAACCAGTCAGCCCATTGCGTCATCAGCCATGCGTCCACCCAATGGTCGACGAGCAGCGCCGCGAATAACAGCCCGAGGTATTCGATCGAGTACTTGAAGGTTCGCTTGGCCAGCGCATCCGAGTAGTCAACCCAAAGCCGCCAAGCGTAGAAGATAAAGATCCCGCCGAGAATCAGTTGGGCGATCAGGTAAAACAGCCCGCTCATCTGAATCAGATACGGCAAGGTGGTCGTGGCGAGCAACAAAACCGAATAGAGCAGGATCTGTAGCCGGGTAAACCGCGAGCCGTGGGTCACTGGCAACATGGGCAAGCCGCTATGCCGATAGTCCTCGACCCGATACAAAGCGAGCGCCCAAAAATGGGGGGGCGTCCAGACAAAAATGATCAGGCAGAGCAACCAGGCCTGCGCCGGAACATCATTGGCCACAGCAGCCCAACCGAGCACCGGCGGCATTGCACCTGAAGCGCCACCGATCACGATGTTCTGCGGCGTCATCGGCTTGAGCACGACGGTATAGATCACCGCATAACCGACAAAGGTCGCAAGCGTCAGCCACATCGTCAGCGCATTGACGAACGCCAGCAAAAGGCTTGCACCGATTCCGCCCAGAATGCCCGCAAAAATCAAGGACTGCGTCACGCCAACCGTTCCGCGGGGCAGGGGGCGGGCGCGGGTGCGCGCCATCTTGGCATCAATGCTGCGCTCGACCAGACAATTAAAAACGAAACCGGCACCAGCAAGGAGTGAAATTCCGGCCGTGCCCGCCAACAAGATTCTTGCCGGCACCATGGCATCGGTGGCCAGCAGCATGCCAATGACCGCGCAAAACGCAGCCAGCATCACCACGCGCGGCTTGGTGAGTTCGAGATACTGGAGGGCGGTATGGCGCCAACCCGGGGACAGCGAGACGGCCTGGTTCATTGGATTCGCGCAGCGAGATTAGCCCGAAAGTTTAGCACCACGATCACCATGAGCAGCAGCCCAGCACTTGCGTTGTGCGCGACGGCGACGGGGAGCGGCAAACCAAACCACACATTCGAGAGGCCCAGTACCACTTGCAAAACCAGGCCGCCGACCAGCCCAAGACCCAGGCGCAGAGCCCCCGCCCGAACGGTAGCCCAAGCCAGCCCGGCAATCCAGAGGGTGATCACCACCGCGCCCAGTCGATGAACCCAGTGAATCGCCGTCAAGGCCTGGAGCGACAAACCCTCGCCGGTTGCCGTCTTGCCCAGTTCGCGGGCGATATGGAAGCCCTCAGACATTTTCATGCTCGGCCACCAACTGCCCTGGCAGGTCGGCAGGTCCGTGCAGGCCAGTGCCGCGTAATTGGTGCTCACCCATCCCCCAAGAACAATCTGGACCGCCAGCAGAACCAAGCCGATCCGGGCATAGGGTAAGAGACGCGCCAGCGGCTCCGGATCAACCGGACTCAGCCAAGAACCGGTTCGGCTCGCCACCGTCCCCCCAAATTGGCGCAGTGCAAGCCAGGTCAGAAGCGCCAGTAGGGTCATTCCACCGATCAAATGACCGGTCACGATGGCGGGTTTCAGGAGCAAGGTCACGGTCCATTTACCGAACATCCCCTGCAGGATCACCAAGCCCACAATCACCAGAGCCAGCGCGGGGCTCTGCTTGAGGGATTCGCGCCTGGCGACCGCCCATCCCGCGATGATGAGAAGCAAAAACCCCAGAGCTGAGGCGACATACCGATGCGCCATTTCCCGCCAGGCCTTGCCCAACGAAACTGGCCCGTGTTCACCCCCCTGCACATCGACCGCGCGGCTAATTTCGTCGATCGCGTGGGTCGGCGTGAGCTTGCCATAGCACCCAGGCCAGTCCGGACAACCCAGTCCGGCGTCCGTCAGACGGACCCAGGCACCAAACGGAATCAGGCAGAGCGTGACTAACACCGCGAGCAGGATCAACTTCCGATACATCTTTAAACCCCAGTTGAGTGCATCGTGGTTCAGCCCACCCGACTCGCCCGCAGCAAGCGGGCAATGTCTTTTTTCATTCGATTCGGATCGACCTCCAGCGGGAACCGCATCATCACGTGGCCCAATGGATCGACCACAAAAATGTGGCCTGGCGAAAACGAGTCGGTAAGCCTCGGGTCAACACTCGCCGACTGCGGGCGCACCACCTGCAATCCACTATGCTGGCCGATCAACGCAGGATCGGGTGCCTGATCGTTGGTCAGCAACCAGACCCGTTCGATCCGGTCCTGGTCCTTACCGGTCGTCAGCCTCACCTGTCGCATCACATAGAGCTGCTGGACACAGTCGGCTGGGCACTCCCCCGGCGCGGCGGTCAACAAGATCCAGCGCCCCCGCCACTGGGTCCATTCAGCGAGTGCCCCCTCCAATGTTTTCAATTGAATCGCGGGCAAATCGCGTTGTGGTTCAAGGAGCTCCCCATAATTGGTTCTGCCATCGGGGCGCACCCAAAAATAGAGTGCATACGAGGCGATGACCGGGGCTGCACAGACCGCGAGAACCAGCCACATCATCCACTGAGATTTGGAACGTTCGGCACTCATTGGGACCCACCCTCTCCCCGGCGCGTGGCTTGCCGGGACTTAAACGTTGCCCAAAGCCATAGAAGCCCCGCGGCAAGCGAGAGGCCGTACCATTGCGTGGCATAACCCTCATGTTTGACCACATCATCGCCAGGCTTAGGCCAGGCCCGAACCAAACCATCGTCCAGGGCGGAGGTTTGGCGGACGATCACCGGTTGCAGCTTCATGCCGGACCACCGTGCGTAATGATCCACATTAATATTGACCCAAAGGCGCTGAGCAGGATCGGGCGTTTGTTCAGTAGAAAATAGGCGGGGGAGCTCCAGTCCACGACCGATTTCACGCTGGGCCAAGCCTTCAATCTGAACGGTTTCGGGAAGACCGCGCAGCACCGGCAACTGGCTTCGATTGGCTGGATCACTGGCAACCCAACCCCGAAGCACAAGAATCGCTGGCCCTCCGGGAGCCAATTCGACCGGGGTCACGACATGCATCCCGGCGACCCCCTGATTCGATCGATTATCAATAAAAATTGATTGATCCATCAGCATCCGACCGGTGACCATGACGCGCCGGCCGTCCAGATCAGCCGCCGGCAAAACCACAGCAGGCACCGCCATCGGCGCAGAGGCGCTGGCGGTATCACGCATCTGTTGCGCCGCGAGCTTTTCAGCCGCCCGACGTACCTGCCAATCGCCGAGCGAGAGCCCGGCAATGACCACGGCCAGCGTCGCTGATGCGCCCACCCACCGCCGCAACTGCGCCTTTGACGCCGCGCTCACCCGACCCCAACCCCAGATAGAATCGTCGATCTGGCCCGCATCCGTCCGGCCGCTCTCTCGCTGGAGTGCATTTTGAAGTGGGTCCTCGTCATCGCATTCCTGCTCATCGTCGGCAGCCTTGCGTCCGCCATGGTGTTTCTGATCCGCGACCGTGGCCAGACCCGCAATGTCGTGCGCGCACTGGCCCTGAGGATTGGTCTATCCGTCCTGCTGTTTTTGACACTTCTTTTTTCGCACTGGATGGGATGGATCCAGAGCACTGGGGTGCCAATCCAGTGACGAGGTAGGGCCTTCCCCACCTCGTACCTCCGCGGACTCGCTGGACAGCGACAGTCCTTGGATAGCGCGCAGTCAGGGGGCCTGGCAGCCCCCGCCCCCAGCCAACTACATCCAATAGACGATCAGGTACAGACCGAGCCAGACGACGTCGACGAAATGCCAGTACCAAGCCGCTGCCTCGAACGCGAAATGATGCTCAGGCGTGAAATGCCCCGCCATCAAGCGAAACCATACAACCGCCAACATGATGGCACCGACACAAACGTGGAAGCCGTGAAAGCCCGTCAGCATGAAGAAGGTTGAACCGTAAATACCCGACGTCAGTTTGAGGTTCAGTTCGGAGTATGCGTGGGCATATTCGTAGGCTTGAAAGCCAACAAAAACAGTACCGAGAATGACCGTCGCCGCGAGCCACAGCTTCACCAATCCGCGATTGCCTTCTTTGAGCGCATGGTGGGCGATTGTCAGAGTGACACCCGAAGTCAGTAGCAGGGCTGTGTTGATCGTGGGAATCGGCCATGGTCCCATTGTCCGAAACGACTCGATCGTTCCAGCCGGCCCACTGTTCGGCCAGTTGCCCGCAAAGTCAGGCCACAGGATGGCCCGATGATCCAGGTCGCTAAGCCAAGGCAAGGTGATTGCACGGGCATAGAAGAGCGCACCAAAAAACCCGGCAAAAAACATCACTTCAGAAAAAATGAACCATCCCATCGACCAGCGAAAGGAGACATCCACATTCTTGCCGTACTGCCCAGTCTCCGACTCGATGGAAACCTGATGGAACCAGCCGTACATCATGTAAATCAGTACCGCGAAACCGGCGCTCAGCGTGTAGGGCCCATACGCCGTGCCATTCACGGTGCCGGCGGCACCATAACCAAACAACACCATCGCAATCGAGCCAACAAACGGCCACTTTGATGGCTGTGGCACGAAATAATGATGTGAATCTAAGGTGTGTGCGCTTGCGCTCATGAGGTGCTCCCCAAAACTGGCGGGATTCAATAAAAAGTAAACAAAGGACTAGCCCGCAATGGTACGCACGATGGCAACCAATGTGAGCACAAAAATAGCCGCCATACCAATGCCGACACCAATCACCCCCAGGGGATGCAGATGAACAGCGTCGCGATCATGATCCGCACGGCGACGAATCCCGATAAACGACCACGCCACCACCCGCACGGTCTGCATCACGGATGCGCGACGCAGAGGTTCCGGCATAGCCGGGGGCATAGGCTCCGGGATGGCCGGGGCAGACTCCGGTGGCTGGGATTGCAGGGGTACCATAAGACGCTAATCCGGCCTAGGTTGGAGCGGCCGGCACAGGCTGACCAACTTCAAAAAACGTGTACGACAACGTAATCGTCGCGACCTCGGCCGGCATCTTCGGATCGAGCACGAAGACCACAGGAAACGTCCTACGCTCGTTGGGCCCAAGGCTTTGTTGTTTGAAACAGAAGCACTCGAGTTTGCGTAACCACTGAGCGGCCGCTTGGGGCGCATAGCTCGGAATCGCCTGGCCCTGCACTTCCCGGTCGAGGGTGTTGACCAGCTCATATTCGACCGTCACCAGCTCACCGGGGTGGGCATTGACCGAACCGGTCCGCGGGCGCAATTGCCAAGGCCCCCGAGCGTTCGCATCGAACTCGACGCTGATCACCCGCGTCATGTCGACCTGAGTGTTCTCCGCAAATCGTTTGGCGTCCTGATCGACCTGAGTCAGCGAATTGACGCCGGTAACTTCACAGATCGTCCGATAAATCGGAATCATCGCGAATCCGAACCCGAACATCGTGCAGGCAATCACTGCCAGCTTGCCAAGCATTCGAGCGTTGAGTACTGCGAGGGTAGGCTGATGAAACATGGAGCTCACAGGTAACCAATCGCCTTAACCAAACTTAACCAAACTTAACCAAACAGCCAGCGATTAGCGATAACCCCGGCAAAAAAGACGAGCGCGACCGAGAGAAGGATGACCGCCGTGCGGAGATTTCTCGGGGTCGGACTCATCATCTCAAGATCACTTGACCGTCGGCGGGGTCTCAAAGGTATGGAACGGGGCCGGGCTCGGAACCGTCCACTCCAACCCATGGGAGCCTTCCCAGACTTGCGCCGTCGCGGGCTTGCCACCGCGAATGCACTTAATGACCGCCCACAAGAAGATCAGCTGGCTAAATCCGAAACCAAAAGCCGAGACCGTTACAAAGGCGTTGAAGTCAGCAAACTGCATCGCATAGTCAGCGTAACGGCGCGGCATTCCGGCGAGGCCCAGGAAGTGCATCGGGAAGAATGTCAGGTTGAAGGTAATCAGCGAGGCCCAGAAGTGAAACTTGCCCAGACCCTCGTCGTACATGTGGCCCGTCCACTTCGGCAACCAGAAGTAGGTGCCGGCGAAGAGCGCGAAAAGCGAACCCGCCACCAGGACGTAGTGGAAATGCGCGACAACGTAGTACGTATCGTGGAGCTGGATATCGAGCGGTGCGACTGAAAGAATGATGCCGGTCAGGCCACCCATCGTGAACACAAAAATGAAGCCAATCGCGAACAGCATCGGGGTCTCGAAGGTCATCGAACCCCGCCACATGGTAGCGACCCAGTTGAAGACTTTCACGCCGGTGGGCACCGCAATCAACATCGTTGCGTACATGAAGAACAACTGTCCGGTCGCGGGCATCCCGGTCGTGAACATGTGGTGGGCCCACACGATGAACGACAGGATCGCAATCGACGAGGTCGCATAAACCATCGAGGGGTAGCCGAACAGACGCTTGCGGGCAAACGTTGGAATGATTTCAGAGATGATCCCAAATGCTGGCAGGATCATGATGTAGACCTCAGGGTGCCCGAAGAACCAGAAAATATGCTGGAACATGACCGGGTCACCGCCGCCAGCGGCGTTAAAGAAATTCGTCCCGAAGTGCCGATCGGTCAACGTCATCGTGATGGCACCCGCCAACACCGGCATCACCGCAATCAACAGGTACGCGGTAATCAACCAGGTCCAGACAAACATCGGCATCTTCATCAGCGTCATGCCGGGGGCACGCATGTTGAGAATGGTGGTGATGATGTTGATCGAACCCATGATCGAACTGGCGCCGAGCAGGTGAACTGCAAAGATCACCATGTCGAAGCCCGGGCCCATCTGAAGCGAGAGCGGCGCATACATCGTCCAGCCGCCCGCAGCCGCTCCGCCTGGTGCAAAGTAGCTACCCACCAGCAACAGCGCTGACGGGATCAGCAACCAAAAGCTGAAGTTGTTCATCCGGGCAAACGCCATGTCGGGCGCACCGACCATCAGCGGGATCTGCCAGTTCGCAAACCCCACAAAGGCCGGCATGATCGCGCCGAACACCATGATCAGGCCATGCATCGTGGTCAGCTGATTGAAGACCTCTGGCTTGACTATCTGCAGACCAGGCTGAAATAGCTCGGCGCGCAACAAGAGGGCATTGAGGCCGCCCACAATCAGCATCGCGAACGAGAACCACAAGTAGAGCGTGCCAATGTCCTTGTGGTTGGTCGCAAACAGCCAACGACGCAGACCATGGGGATGATCGTGGGCGTGATCAGCGTGACCGTGATGATCGAGTACTGCGCTCATGAGGAGGCTCCTGACTGACTAGCTGTCTAACTGGCTGGTGATTATTTGCGGGCCGCAGCAACTTCGCTGGGCTGAACGATATTGTCTTCGGCCTTGTTACCCCACGCGTTGCGGGTATAGGTGATGACCGAAGCGATTTCGACATCCGAGAGTTGTTTCCAGGCGGGCATGCCCTGGTTCTGGCCGTTGAGCAACACTTTGATCTGACCCTCTTGGGGGCCGAGGACCACTTTGTCTTCTTTCAGCGCCGGGAAGGCGCCCGGGACGCCGGCTCCACTCGCCTGGTGGCAGGCAACGCAGTTGCCGGAATAGACCTTTTCGCCGCGGGCGGTCAACTCAGCCAGTTGCCATTCTTTGTTGGGGTCGTCGGCCAGAGCAGCCATGGCTTTTTTGCGATCATCCACCCAGGTCTTGTAGTCCTCGGCGGACTTGACCTCGACCACGATCGGCATGAAGGCGTGGTTCTTGCCGCACAGTTCGGCGCAATAGCCCCGATACGTCCCCGGTTTTTCAGCGCGAAACCATGTGTCGCGGACAAAGCCGGGAACAGCATCCTGTTTGATGCCTAAGGCGGGCACATAGAACGCATGGATCACGTCATTAGCGGTCAACACCACGCGAACTTTCTTGTCGACCGGAACGACCATGGGCTCGTCCACCTCGGTCAGATAAGTCTGACTCTTGGGTGCGAGGTTGTCGATCTGCTCCTGAGGGGTTGTCAGGGTCGAGTACATGCTGATGCCCTCGCCTTCGCCCTTCAGGTAGTCATAGCCCCATTTCCACTGTTGGCCGGTCGCCTTGATGGTGATGTCGGCACCGGAGGTGTCTTTCTGCTCAACCACCATCCGAGTCGCCGGCAGGGCCATTCCGACCACAATCAACAGAGGCACCACCGTCCAGGCGATCTCGACCGCCGTACTTTCATGAAAACTAGCGGATTTGGCGCCTTTGCTTTTACGGTGTTTGAGGATGGAGAAGAACATCACGCCAAACACAGCCACGAAGATCACCAGACAGATGACCATCACGAAGTTGTGAATCCAATGCTGATCTCGTGCAATCGCCGTGGCCGGTTCGATCAGGTTGAGCTGATGAACCTTTGGACCACCGGGCATGTCACCCACCGCCTGAGCCCCTTGGGCCATTGCCCAGGCGCTCGCGCTCGAAAGAATAACGGCGGCGCACCCTTGACTGAAGGCGCGACCCACTGACTGACCAATCCCTCGAACCATGATTAAACCCCGCCTTGCATTTCGGCAACGTTGCCCCGCGCAGCGATTGCGACGGACCCAACCCTCAAATTCTGCGCCAAGTCCCGGGCGAATTCGACCCTTTCTTCAAAGGCCAATAAACGCCCCACCTCGACTGTTTCACCCCGTTCAGAGATCCGAATCCTAGCGTACGCCGACTGCCCCATCTCGACCCGCACCCAAGCAGGATTTGCCTCAAAGCGCGCTTTGCGCCGCCCATCGACTACTTCGACCAACAATCGATCGGGGTGCAGAACGATCCGCTCAAAATCACCGGTATGTCGCGCATAAACGACAAACGCAATCGCTAAAGCCAGGATCTCAAGCCCCGCAAACGGCAAGACGATCCAGGCGCCCTGCGTCGCAAAGACCGTCGCTATGCCACCCGACACCGCACCAACCGCCCCAAACGCAAGCCCGCACTGGCGAGGCGACAAGGAACAGTTGCGTCGCAGTAGCCACTCGAACCCGTCTGAAGTCTGGCGATCTAGCCGAGTCGTGGGCAAAACGGCCTCTCCGCAACAAAGGAAACTACCCAGCCCGTATGACACTCCTGCACGCCATTCGGGTCAACCCAAACCATTGATTTTTTCTGTGACCCTTCGTCGCACAATTCTGGGGCATCGGCCCAGACCCCGCCACCGAGGCCGATTCAGCGCCCACCCCGAACGAACTCGACGCGGGAGGTTCCGGGCTCGAGCTTCGAATCGGGTGAGCACCAAGCGTGACCATAGATCAGTTCGATCGTCACCGAAATGGTGCCTGGCTCCTGAGAATCCTGAGCGCCCTGGGCCAGGGCCTCGAGCCATTGCTGCTTGCGAACCCGACCGCTCAGTCCGCGCGCCCGGGCTTCGAGTGCGTGCCCCCCCAGTGCCCGCAAATCCGCCCAGGCCTTAAGCGGATCACGCCACGTCAGCGTCAAGGGTTCCATGTCCATGACCGGGGCTGAAAACCCGGTTCGAACCAGCGCGTCCCCTAAATCATGCATATCGGGAAACCGCTGGGTCGACCAGCCCAGTCGGCGCAACTCCTTGAAGCTATCAACGCCGTAAGCGCTGAACATCAAGAGGCCGTCAGCACGAAGCACGCGGCTCCATTCAGCAATTGCTGCCCCCGGGTCTGGGCACCAGTGCAACGCGAGGTTAGACCAGACCAAATCGAGGCGGGCGTTAGCAAATGGCAATGCCTGCAGATCCGCAGTGACCAAACGCTCCGGATGTTCGCGGCTGGCCCGACCGACCATCGCAAAGGACAGGTCTGTGCCCACCACTAGGGCCTGTGGATACCGTCCGCCTAAGGTTGCGAGGCCCGCACCGGCGCCACAGCCGGCGTCAAGAATCCGGGACGGGCTGATCCGAACTGGATCAAGGCGGTCCACCATCCGCTGTTCGACCTCTCGGTGGAGAAAGTCGGCATCGGCAGCACGCGGCGCGCGCCGGTCGAACTGACGCCGAACGGCAGATAGGCTCAAGCCGGTCATGGAGTTCATCGGATCAGACTATCGACTGAACGCCGACTCTCGTCAACGACACGGCAGCGACGCCCGACCATGCTCGGGCCCCATGCTTGCCAAAATTCTTCCCCTAACCCGCCTGCTCGATGACTGGCTCCCGCGGCATTGCGCATTGTGCGAAGCCCGCATTTTCGACCCTGCAGGCCTTGGCCTCTGCCCCGGTTGCCTTAACGCCCTGCCAGGACGCAACGTCCAGCGCTGTCGCCACTGCGCACGCCGCCTGCACACCACGGGGCCGACGACGGAGCCATCGGCGGTCGGAGTCCGCCCGTTATGTCAGATTTGTGAGGCTCTTGAAGCCCGTGAGGCCCACGAACCCCTTGAAGCCAGCTCAGATCTGGATTCGATTCACGCCGCCTGTGATTACGCACCCCCGCTCGACCGATGGATCACCGCCATGAAATATGGCGGCGATCCCGCCTTGGCCGCCCCTCTGGGTGCATTACTGATTCCGCAAGGGATCGCGCTTGCGCCCCAGGTCGACCGAATCATTGCAATCCCGCCATCCTCGAGGCGCCTGGTCGAACGCGGGTTTGATCACACGGCGCATTTGGCCGCACCGCTGGCGAGGGCGCTTGGCCTTCGCCTGCAACCCAGACTTCAACCCAAATTGCTCGCTCGAATTCGCCATACCCCCGAGCAAGCCGGCCTCGACCAGCAAGCTCGCAGTCGCAACCTGCAGGGGGCCTTCGTAGCCCAACCCAACATCGCGGGACAGTCGGTCCTGTTGATCGATGACGTCATGACCACGGGATCGACGCTGCGCGAGGCCGCCTGTGCTCTGCGCAAACAGGGTGCGCGAACGATCATCGCGCTGGTCGTCGCCCGTGCCCATTCGATCCGATAAATTTTGACGCCCCCCGGCCCGGCTGGCCCAGATGGTTAAACTGAGGCGGTGTTCGATATCGTTCTGGTTCATCCGGAAATTCCCCCCAACACCGGCAACATCATTCGGCTTTGCGCCAACGCAGGCGCTCGGCTGCATTTGATTGAACCGCTAGGGTTTCGTCTGGATGATGCGCAACTGCGACGCGCCGGGCTCGATTACCACGAATACGCGTCGGTCCAGGTGCACGCCGATTGGGCATCGTTTGTGCAATCCCGCCAGCCCGATCCGGCTCGGGTGTTTGCCTTAACAACCCGTGGCACCCGCCGCCACGACGAGATCTCGTATCAGGCCAATGACGTTCTGGTTTTTGGCTGCGAAACAGCTGGCTTGCCACCGAAGATCCTCGACACGATTCATCCGTCGCAACGCCTGCGACTGCCGATGCGACCGGGCAACCGCAGCCTCAACCTCGCCAATGCAGTTGCGATCACCACCTACGAAGCCTGGCGTCAGCTCGGCTGGTCGGAGGGGGACCCGGCTGAGGGATCGCTGCGCTGATCAAGCGGCTGGGCCATTCCCGGATCAAGCTGCTGAGCGAGCCGCTGAGCGAGCCGCTGAGCGAGCCAGTCCAGGGTCTGCTCCACCGCATGTTCACCATCAAACTGGCCGACTTGGGCCCAGTCATTCGAACTAATGTAACCGTGGCCGAGAAGGGTTCGCGAAAACGTATCCAGACCGGACCAAAAACCCTGAACACCGGTCAGCGCCATCGGTTTTGCGATGTAGCGAAGCTGACTCAAGGTCAGCACCTCAAACAGTTCGTCGAGGGTGCCAAACCCCCCGGGGAGTGCCACGAAGGCATCGGAGAGTTCGATCAGCCGAGTCTTACGGATCGGCATGTCGGCCACTACTTCGAGCCGATCGAGGCGGGTGTGCGCCACCTCGCGCTCAAGCAGACGCTGAGGAATCACACCAATCGCCCGCCCGCCAGCCCCGAGCACGGCATCAGCCACCTCGCCCATCATGCCAACATGCCCACCGCCGAAGACCAGGGTCCAGCCACGCTGGGCTAACGCCACCCCCATGGATCGGGCGAGGGCCAGAAATGCTGGATCGCTACCTGGACGAGCGCCGCAGAAGACGCAGATCGAAGGGGCTCGCGGCAACAGGCGATCGTCTTCCATGGCAGTTTCCAGAATCAAGATCGACAGGTTACCGAGTTTCGGCGCGTGACTCCCGGGCAAGTAGGGCTTCGACCACGTCACGCACCGATCTCTTCTCAAACAACACGGCGTAAACGGCCTCGATAATCGGCATCTCGATGGCATGAAGCCGCGCCAGTTCGCGCACAGCGGCCGTGGTCTTGACGCCTTCGGCGACATGCCCGAGCGCGGTCACCGCGTCTTCGAGCGAATGGCCCTGAGCGAGTGCGAGTCCAACCCGACGGTTGCGAGAAAGATCGCCCGTGCAGGTCAACATGAGGTCACCGATGCCTGCCAAGCCCACAAACGTCTCGGCACTCGCGCCAAGCGCCAAGCCCAGGCGAGTCATTTCGGCCAGACCACGCGTAATCAGAGCAGCACGGGCATTGAGCCCAAGCTCAAGGCCGTCGCTAGCCCCGGCCGCGATGGCAATGACATTTTTAACCGCCCCCGCCAGTTCGACGCCGACGACGTCTTCGCTGGTGTAGACCCGGCAAGCCCCATGATGAAGGGCTGCCACGACGCGCGCCTGCCCCGCGCGGTCGCGACCAGCCGACACGAGCGCAAAGGGCAAGCCCTGCGCGACTTCCTGGGCGAAGCTCGGACCCGAGAGCACCCCAACCGGTTGATGCACGAACACCTGCGCCGCCACCTGATGGGCCAACAGGCCGGTCTCGCGCTCGGCGCCTTTGCACAACCAGTAAACGGGGGTTTCCATTGGGCAACGCTGCATGAGTTGACTCAGCATCGGCCGCAGTGCAGACATCGGGGACGCCAGCAGAATCAACCCAACTGGACCCGCAAAAGCGATGGCTTCGGCCAGATCAGCCGTCAGGCTCAACCCGTCGAGGGGGTGCCCTGGAAGATACCGCGTGTTCTCCCCTTGGACCTGCAGGTCGGCCACCAACGAGCGATCTCGAGCCCAGAGCAAGCTCGGGTGGCGGCGCGAGACATGCTTTGCGACCGCTGTCCCCCAAGCCCCAGCGCCCAGAACCGCGACGCGCATGCCTTGACTCGCCTTAACCCGACCGGGCGGGGCGGGGTACTTTAGTTGGCAGCTGATTCGGCGTCAGTTGGGCAGAATCAGGCCTGAACCGTTGGTGTCGGGTGACTGAGTCGCCAGCCGCTGCTGGAACAGCGCCTCAAAATTGATTTCGGCGAGATGGATCGGCGGGAAACCAGCCCGCTGGACCAGATCCGCCACATTAGCCCGCAAATACGGATAGACGATGTTCGCGCAAACGACCTGCTGTACGTAGGGCAACTGATCATCGGGGACGCCGGCAATCTCGAAAATCCCGGCCTCTTTGGCTTCAACCAGGAAGGCCACCTTGTCGCCAACCCGTGTCGTCACCGTCACCGTCACCGTGGTTTCGTAAATGGTTTCGACCACAGCAGACGCCTGAACATCGAGCTGTACTTCAACCGACGGCTGGGCTTGCTCGAGAAAAATCTGCGGCGCGTGAGGACTCTCGAGGGACAGTTCCTTGAGGTACAGACGCTGAATACTGAACACCGCTTGTTGTTCGCTCATGACGGGCCTTGAAAATCGCTTGAAGGAGGAAAATGAAGGAAATATCGGCTCAGTTTGCGGCCAGCAATGGGAGCAGCTCACCCGCACGGTCGAGCGCAGCCAGATCATCAAAACCGCCCACGTGGCGTTCGCCAATCCAGATTTGCGGGACCGTACGTCGACCCGAGGCGGCCATCATTTCGGCTCGCCGCTGCGGATCGAGATCGATCCGGATTTTTTCAATCACGCTCACCCCGCGCGCCTGCAACAACTGCTCGGCGCGTTGGCAAAAGGGGCATACAGCCGTGGTGTACATCCGGACTTCAGGCATCAGGCACCCTTGAGTGTCGCGACCGGGAGCCCGGACGCACGCCAGGCCGCCATCCCACCATCCAGGACGTGAACATCCTCACGACCCGATTGGCGAATGGTTTTGGCTGCACTGGAGGCCGCGCGGCCATCTTCACAAACGACGATGACGGGGCGCTTTGCCGGCAGGTCCGTGAGGCGTTTCGAGAGGTCCGCGGGTGCGATCGATCGCGCGTTGGGCAGGTGCCCGGCCGCAAACAACTTGGATTCGCGGACATCCACAATCGTCGCATCGCGATCATTAATCATTCGGGTCGCTTCGTGCTGAGAGAGCGCTGGCCCCGAGAGGCTGCTGGAAATCGCCGGCCAGACCAGGAGCCCGCCCGAGACGATGGCGGCCGCTACGAGCAGCCAGTTGTCGATCAGAAATTGCATCATGTGGATTATAGAATACTGCGCGACATCAAAACGCCCTCGCTACTCAACCTCCTCTAATTTCGCAAGGCCCCCCAGTGCACCAACTCGTGTTGCTTCGTCACGGCGAAAGCCAATGGAACCGGGAAAACCGCTTCACCGGATGGGCTGATGTCGACCTGACCGAAGCCGGACTCGCGGAAGCCCGTCGCGCAGGCGCCCTGCTCAAAGCCGAAGGCTTTGATTTCGATATTGCCTACACCTCGGTCCTACGCCGGGCGATCCGGTCACTTTGGGCCGTGCTCGAAGAAATGGATCGCATGTGGCTGCCCACAGTCCATACCTGGCGCCTCAATGAACGGCACTACGGCAATCTGCAAGGGCTGAACAAGGCCGAGACTGCCGCGCGATATGGTGAGGAGCAGGTGCTGATCTGGCGCCGCGCCTACGCGATTGCGCCCGAGCCGCTCGCAGATGGCGATCCCCGACTGGTCCAGAACGATCCGCGCTATGCCCATGTGCCGGCTTCCCAGATTCCACGCACCGAGTGCCTGCAGGACACCGTCGCCCGCGTCGTTCCGTTCTGGAATGATTCAATCGCACCGGCTCTGATGCGCGGGCGTCGAATCATCATCGCCGCCCATGGCAACTCCCTGCGAGCCCTGATCAAGCATCTGGAGGGGACCCCTGACGATGAAATCGTTCAACTCAATATCCCGACAGCACGCCCGCTGGTCTACGAACTCGACGATGCCCTGAAGCCAATCAGCCACCGCTTTTTAGGCGATCCGGATGAAATTGCCGCGGCCATTGCGGCAGTTGCCGGGCAAGGTAAAGCGCGGCCGGCTTAGCCCTTGTTTGGCCCCCCCAGTGAGCGCTTAGGGCGCGTCGTACCGTGCGGTGACCCCACCAGTCGACCGTAAATCAAGGGGTTGGCCGTTCAGCGTCGCAGTCATGGCGCGCACATTGCCGACAAACACCTTGTGCAAGCCCTGTTCGGGGAGGTCAATGACCTCGCCGGGTTGCAGAACCCGTGCAATTCGGCCCTGGTCATGCTGAACTTCAACCCAGCAGCGGTCGCCGTGGGCAGTGAGCCTTAGTCGACCCCGGGAAGCCGCCGGGGCCGGGGCCGCAG
>RFPW01000400.1 GCA_009925965.1 Betaproteobacteria bacterium | reverse complement strand
AATGCCTGCGATTTTTGCCAAGGCATAGGGGCGGTTGGTGGGCTCGAACGGTCCCGTAAGCAGCGCGGCTTCTTGGATGGGTTGCGGGGCATGCTTGGGGTAGATGCACGAGGACCCTAAAAAGAGCAAGCGCTTGACGCCGGCGCGCCAGGCCTCGTGAATGACGTTGGTTTGAATCGCCAGATTGTCCCGAATGAAGTCGGCCGGGTAGGCGTTATTGGCATGGATACCGCCTACGCGGGCGGCCGCAAGAAACACGTACTCAGGCTTTTCGATCTCGAAAAATGTTCTGGTGGCGCTGGCGTCTATGAGATCCAACTCGGCGTGGGTGCGCAGCAGGAGGTTATTTAACCCGTGGGATTGAAGTACGCGCACCAACGCGGAGCCCACGAGGCCGCTGTGGCCGGCGACGTAGACGCGGTCATTTGGGTTCATGACGATCTTCGATTCATGGCGATCATCTATTCATGATGATTGTAAGCCTCATAACCATGCCGCTTAACGAGATCATCCCGCTGTGCTCCCTTGAGGTCCTCCCGCATCATTTCCAAAACCAGCTCCGAGAACGTCGTGGTTGGTGTCCAACCCAAACGCTCGCGGGCCTTGGTGGGGTCCCCCAACAGGGTTTCGACCTCTGTCGGGCGGTAGTAGCGCGGGTCAACTCGCACGATGACTTGCCCGGGGCGCACGGCGCTCTCGGTGGGTGCCTCGGCAACGGTACCAGTCTCTTGTTCAGCCGAACCTTGCCAGTCAATCCGCACGCCCAACTCGGCGGCTGCGGTGTCTACAAAGGTGCGCACGCTGACCTGTTGGCCGGTCGCGATCACAAAATCCTCCGCCCGCTCCTGCTGCAGCATCAGCCACTGCATCTCAACATAGTCCCTGGCGTGGCCCCAGTCGCGCAGCGCATCGAGATTGCCTAAATACAGGCAGTCTTGCAGACCCAGGTGAATCCTCGCCAGCGCACGGGTGATTTTGCGGGTGACAAAGGTTTCCCCACGCAGAGGGCTCTCGTGGTTAAACAGGATGCCGTTACACGCATACATCCCATAGGCTTCGCGGTAATTCACCGTAATCCAGTACGCGTAGAGCTTGGCCACTGCGTAGGGGCTGCGCGGATAAAACGGTGTTGTTTCGCGCTGCGGGATTTCTTGCACCAAGCCATAAAGTTCGCTGGTGGATGCCTGGTAAAAGCGGGTGGTCTTTTCACGACCGAGGATTCGGATCGCTTCCAGCAAGCGTAGCGTGCCCAGGCCGTCAACATTTGCAGTGTATTCAGGCGTGTCGAAGCTCACTTGCACATGGCTTTGCGCGGCGAGGTTGTAGATCTCGTC
>RFPW01000399.1 GCA_009925965.1 Betaproteobacteria bacterium | reverse complement strand
GTCTTGGTTCGATTGCGGGTGCAAGCGACCCATACAGGCCCGTTTGGGGACATGGCGGCGACCGGTCGCCGGATCGACATCGGCGTGCTCGATCTCTTTCAGATTCGGGATGGAGTGCTAATCGAGCATTGGGCCCTGCTCGACAACCTCGGGATGCTTAAACAGCTTGGCGCGATTGCCTGAGGTGTCTCTGATGCAACTCCTTGCCAATACCACCTCACCGTACGTTCGGATTGCCCGTATCAGCCTGATCGAGAAAGGCCTGAATATCGTCCCAACCCTTGTTGATGCCTGGGCGGACGATCCGAGGTTGCTACAGGCCAATGCCGCGAGCCGCGTTCCAACCCTCATTTTGGAGGACGGAACTGCCCTCACCGAGAGTCTGTTGATCGTACAGTGGCTCGAGCAGACCCGGACCTTGCCGGTTTACGAGAGTTTGATCGGATCCGATCCTGAGGGTGTTTTGTCCCGCGCAGGCGTTGCGTTAGGGGTGATTGATGCGGCTGTTCACACTATCATCACGCGCAAGGTGACGGCCCCTGTTTTGTTCGACGAAACACCCGTTGGTTTGCGTCGCCGACGCACCATGGTTGAAGGGATGCAGCGGCTCGAGGCGATCGCGGCGCAAGGTTTGATGGCGGCCGATGGTTTTCCTCGGCTCGACGCCATTGCCGCGGTGACTGCGATTGACTATCTGGATTTTCGCTTTGCTGGAGAACCCTGGGTGCCATCGCTAACCCATCTCGAAGCGGTCAGTTTAGGCTTGCGCAATCGGCGCTCGTTCGCCGAAACGATGCCCTACACGCCAGGTTGACACAGGCTTCGAGGTGCTCTAGAAGCAGTGCGAGTGGCGACCCTGGCGCCGGTTCGGTCCTGACCACCAGTGACATTTGGCGGAGGGCCCAGGAGTCATTGAGCGGTACAACGCGCAAATTCATCGCGGGAGCAAAGCTGTGGGCTGCTGCGAGCGGAAGAATCCCAATGCCCAGGCGCGCTTCAACCGCCCGACAGACCGATTCGAAGCTGCGCACCTGTACACGCAGGACCATGGCCCGCATGAGTTGCGCCGCCTGCGCTTCGAGTAAACGGGTGAGTGTGCTTCCACCATCGAGCCCGATCATGTCCTGTCCCAGCAGATCGGCAAACATAAGGCCATCTTGCGGAATCGCCTGGTCTTGCCGCACCACGGCGGCGAGTTGATCGCTACGATAAGGGCGCGCAAATAGTCCTTCGACGTCCGCACCCTCCACAATGACGCCGAGGTCGATTTCTGCACTGCGCACGCGGCGCACTGCGTCATCACTCCAGCACTCTTCCAGCACCAGACGAATATCGGG
>RFPW01000398.1 GCA_009925965.1 Betaproteobacteria bacterium | reverse complement strand
TTTGCCTTGGGGTTGTTCTCATATCCTGCAGTGACATTGGCGCCGCGGATCACGATCTCGCCGAGTCCGCCGCGTGGCAGGAGCGCGCCGTCGTTGTCCATGATCGCGATTTCCGGTCCGGCGGCGATGCCCACTTTGCCTGGCTTGCGCACGGCTGGGGGCATCGGGTTGCTCGCCATCTGGTGGGTCGCCTCCGTCATGCCGTAGGCTTCGATCAGCGGCGCGCCGAAAACCTGCTCCAGTTCGGCGATCACCTGGGGCGGCATGGACGACGACGAGGAGCGCATAAAGCGCAGGGGATTGCGGGCGATGACTTCCTGGTTACCTTTGGCACGGCTCACGATCGCTTGGTGCATGGTCGGTACCGCGGTGTACCAGGTGGGATTCGCCTCATCCATCCAGCTGAAAAATTTCAGAGCATTGAAGCCTGGTGTGCAAAACACCTGTGAGCCTGCCGCTAGAGGCGCCAGTACCCCGGCAATCAGGCCATGAATGTGGAATAAGGGCATTACATTCAGCCCACAATCCTCGGCCGTGAATTGCAGCGAATTACGGATGTTGGTGGCCGATGCCACCAAGTTGCTCTGCGACAAGGGGACGATTTTGGGTCGCGAAGTGGTGCCCGAGGTGTGCAGCACCATCGAAATATCCCCAGGCTCGGCGTGACCCGTGCGTTCTGCCTGCCCTGTCGCAGTGTCCTCACCCCGCGGCTGCAGGTGGAAATAGCCGGCACCCTTCTCTGAATCTGCGACCAGATCAATCACGCGCACCCCCATCCGCGATACGCCGGATTGAGCGGTGCGCTGGTCACGCCGCTAGCACAAGACATAAAGCAGGTTGCCATCTCTGGACCATTGGGCAGCACGATCGCCACCCGGTCGTTGCGGCCGATTCCAAAGGCATTGAGCCTTGAAATCGTCTCTGCGATCAGGCTGCGCAAAGTGCTAAAGCTCAGCTGCGATTTCCCGGGAGCTGAAATCGCGGGGGCATTGTCAGCACCAGTGGCTAACAGGTCGCGCAACACAAATGTCATATCTAGATACTCCCGTTCGATTAATCATTGATTCTCACACCATTCTCTCTTAGAGCAACACCGGGGAAGCCCTAGGGTCGAGACCTGTCCTGACACCTGGGCTCAAGGGCCCTAAAATCGCAAGTGATGCAAGACAAACTAGAAATCCGCCCCGGCCAGTCCATTGAGTTGCTCAAGGCGCTGCATATCCTGACGCGCGACGGCCGGCTCAACCAGGACAGCCGGCGAAAGCTAAAGCAGGTTTATCACCTCTATCAATTCATCGAGCCGTTGCTGCAGCAGATCAAGGAGGAGCAAGGCCATATCAGACTCGTCGAT
>RFPW01000397.1 GCA_009925965.1 Betaproteobacteria bacterium | reverse complement strand
CCCCACAAGATTAATGGCGTTTCGAAGCGGCGCGGGCTCGATGGTGCGCTGCCCCAACATCCGCAAGCTCGACATCAGAAATTCGCTAGGGGACTTGAATTTATGCGCGACCCCAGTTGTACCCCCAAACCAAGCCTCGGGCAGATCGATGAGCGCCTTGTGAACTGAAACGAGATCCCCCTGGTGCGCCAAAAAGGCTGTCTCGAGTTGCTCGATCGCGCGCACCGGTGGCTCGTCGGCCACAAAGTGACACGCCAACTGCTGCGCAACCCGGCGCGCGGTGGAGGGGTGCACCGCGAGGTCCATGAGAATCGCACGCCCTTGTGCCTCGCCACTTTCGGGATAGCGTTGTCCCAACACGGTGCGGGCCCCTGGTTCGTGCCAGTCGGCGATGAAGACAAAGTCACCCGGCTGAGCACTTGACGCCCAACGCTGGGTTCGTTGGCTTGCAATGGTCCAGCCTGTGAGTGCCTTGGCCAGTTCGGTGACGTCTGTTTGCGAATAACCATTTTGGACGCCGACGGTGTGCAGCTCAAGAATCTCTCGTGCGAGATTTTCATTGAGGCCACTGTTACGCCGCAGACCAATCAATGAGTTAGGCCCGATCGACTGCGCCTGGTCGAGGTAGAGGAGCATCCCCGGGTGCTGCGCCATGGCGATCAACAGGTCGCTAAAACGCCCGGTGAGATTGGCGCGAATGACTTCGCGCTCGTAAAGCCCCACCCAAGGGATGGTGGTCGCTTTGGTCGCAGCGACAGTGAAATGATTGGACCAGAAATAAACCAGTCGTTCGGCAAAATCCGAGTCTGTTTGCAGACCGTGGCGGGTACGGACCAGAATTTCTTCGGCCGCAATCTGGTTGAGCGCGCGCAAGGGCACGCCGACTGCCGCGACTTGTTCGGCCGCGGTCAGGTTGCTCGGTCCGGAATTCATCCGCTCGCGCTGGGCAATCAGAAACGTCGCCAGGGCCTGCGCGACCTGTGGTCGGCCGGGAAGGCTTGGCGCGTTGAGTTGGAAGCTGTCGGGTTGCTCGATTTGCCGAGTCAGCCAGCCCCGTGGGTCAGGCGAAATGCGACCCACATTGGCGGGGTGGGCGCCAAGCCCAAACCGGTTCGCGGCAGTGAATGACTCAAGCTCGGACATCAACGAACGCCTAGTCTAGTTTGAACACAAACTCCTGAGTCGCAACGACCTCGTCGTTCCCAGCCAGACACTTGTATTGTCTGATGGCTTTGCTGACTTCGTCATGGAAAACCTTGGGACCGGACAAGATCGTCACATCTGCAACCGCGCCGTTGACGATTTTGATCTGTGCCCGAACCACCCCGCTGACCCCTTCGCGTACGGCGCGGCGGGGCATCTCAGGCGCCACCTGACTC
>RFPW01000396.1 GCA_009925965.1 Betaproteobacteria bacterium | reverse complement strand
CGGACTGCGCGACGCCAAAATACCAACTCGGGGCGCCCTGACGGGGGCTTGTACGTCGCCGTCCGCCTGTAAGCCCGCCGACCCCGTATTGAAGTTCGTCGACAGGTACGAAGCCAGTCGCGCGCTGTGCTCAGACAGTGAGGCATAGCTGAGCGTCTTGCCCTGGAAAGCGACTGCGGGTGCCTCGGGCTGCGCACAGGCGTGCCGATAGACGGCGATCGCCAGATTTTGATGATTCAATGCAGAGCCTCTCGTGGTCGGGGCCGAGGATACCCTCTAGTGCTCTGAGCTGGCTCGAAAATGACAGGCGTCGCTGCAGCTTCGGGTTAAAGTTCAGGTTTTCGTGATGATCGGAGCAAGCTGATGACTTCACTGCCCATGACCTCACTGGTCACCTTGCTCATCGTGTTGTTGATGTTTGCGACGGCCCTGAACGTCGGCCGGGCCCGCGCTACTTATGGGATTAAAGCGCCGGCAACGTCGGGCCATGAGCTGTTCGATCGCGCTTATCGGATCCAGATGAACACCCTTGAGGGGACGATGTTGCTGCTACTGGCCTTGTGGATCTATGCCGGCACGATCGGGGACCGCGGGGCTGCGATTGGTGGCTTGATCTGGGTCCTTGGGCGAATTTGGTATGCCATCGGCTACACCCAGGATCCCGCAAAACGCGGCGGAGGATTTGGCCTTGCCACTCTAGCGCTCGCCGGGCTCTGGACCGGGGGTCTCTGGGGCGTGATTCGCGGCTTCATGTAGGACTCGAGATGCCAGCACCGACAGGTCGTCCAGAGCGCAACGGATGATTCGAATGATCATCACAAGGCAGTGGATAGTCACGCCTGTCGGGTGATCGATCTCAGTAGCTCGGTCTGCAGCGCCGGAAAAAAACGACGGCCAAGGGAGTCCGGCAGATTCAGTCGGATATGATCGCAAGGGCGTGGTCGTAGCGGTGTGACCCTGGCGACAGGATCGTGAGCGGACCCGGGTGGTGGAAATGGTAGACACAGCGGCCTTAAAAGCCGCCGGCTTCACGGCCTTGCGGGTTCAACTCCCGTCCTGGGTACCATCGCTGCGCGGTCTCACGCATTGTTCGGGATACGTTTGGAGGCTCCCATGAAAGTGATCGCCTGTGCGATCTGGATGCTTTGTGCCGGCCCAGTGTTGGCGCAGTGGGTCAAATACGCTGAACGGCCCGGCACAGCGTCGTTCTACGATACCGATCGGGTCGAAACCAACGCTAGCGTTCGTAAGGCCTGGGTCATTAACGACTTCGCTGACGCGCGACCAGACCGTAGTCGTTCCGCTCTGGTTCAGAGTGAAATGGATTGCGCTGATCAGACGGTCCGGCTGCTCTATTTCGCCACCTACGCCGAACCCATG
>RFPW01000395.1 GCA_009925965.1 Betaproteobacteria bacterium | reverse complement strand
TTGACCTTGGAAAAGGCGGTCGAGTTCATTGCTGATGACGAACTCGTTGAGATCACGCCCAAGTCGATCCGCCTGCGTAAACGTCATCTGAAAGAGCACGAGCGCCGCTCGGCCTCGCGCACATCGAACGAGATTTAAAAGAGACGACTGTTGTTCAAAGCGACTGCTTTTAGAAACGATTGTTATTAGAAGCTACTGTTACTAAAGAGACCCGATCATGAGTACCGCACTGCATCTGCCCGCTGGAATGGTCATTACCGGTGAAATCAAGCCGGAATTTGTCAAGATTCTGACTCCTGAAGCGTTGGCGTTAGTGGCCAGCCTTCATCGGCAGTTCGAGCCGCGGCGTCGCGAATTGCTCGCGGCCCGGGTTGAGCGTGCGAAGCGCCTCGACGCGGGTGAGCAGCCCGATTTCCTGGCAGAAACCCGATCGATTCGCGAGGGCAATTGGAAGATCGCGCCGATCCCCGCTGCGCTCGAGTGCCGCCGTGTCGAGATCACCGGACCCACCGATCGCAAGATGGTGATCAATGCGCTGAACTCGGGTGCGGACAGCTACATGACCGACTTTGAAGATTCGAATTCGCCGAAGTGGTCGAATCAGATCGAAGGGCAGATTAACCTGATCGATGCGATTCGGCGCACGATCTCGCTCGAACAAAACGGTAAGTCGTATCACCTGAATGAAAAGGTCGCCACTCTCGTCGTGCGTCCGCGTGGCTGGCATCTTGACGAAAAGCACGTGACCGTCGATGGACAGCGCGTCTCGGGCGGCTTGTTTGATTTTGCGCTGTACATGTTCCATAACGCTAAAGAGTTGCTGGCTCGTGGGTTTGGGCCTTACTTTTATCTGCCCAAGCTCGAGAGTCATCTCGAGGCGCGACTTTGGAACGATGTGTTCGTGGCGACGCAGACCGCGGTCGGTGTTCCCCAGGGCAGTGTCAAGGCGACCGTACTGATTGAGACGATCGTTGCGGCCTTTGAAATGGACGAAATTCTGTACGAGTTGCGCGAGCACTCGTCAGGGCTGAATGCCGGCCGCTGGGATTACATTTTCTCTTGCATCAAGAAGTTCAAGGTCGACCGCGACTTCTGTCTGGCCGATCGCGCCAAGGTCACGATGACCGCACCTTTCATGCGCTCGTATGCCTTGCTGCTGTTGAAGACTTGCCACCACCGCAATGCCCCGGCGATTGGCGGTATGAGTGCCCTGATTCCAATCAAGAATGATCCGGCGAAGAACGACGTTGCGATGGCCGGTGTTCGTGCGGACAAAAACCGTGATGCAACCGACGGCTACGACGGTAGTTGGGTGGCGCACCCAGCGCTCGTGCCGATCGCGATGGAAGCGTTTGTCAGCGTGCTCGGTGATCGCAAGAATCAGATCGATCGTCAGCGCGA
>RFPW01000394.1 GCA_009925965.1 Betaproteobacteria bacterium | reverse complement strand
GTCCTGAATAAGACCGATACGCTGGCCCCTGACGATCGTGCGGCACGGATGGCTGACATCGTCGCGCGGTTTCCCTGGAAAGGGCCCACATTTGAGGTTTCCGCACTCACCGGTGAAGGGTGCGCTGCACTGTGCTCCGAGATCTGGAAATACATGGTCGAGCACCGTGAACCAGAGCCCGATGACGGAGTCGTTGATGTGCGCTTTGAGCATGACGACTAGTCCGGCTGCGGCGCGCGCTCGACGGATCGTCGTCAAGGTGGGATCTTCTCTGGTCACAGACGAAGGGCGAGGGCTTGATGTCGCCGCCATTCAGCGCTGGGGCGGGCAAATCGCCCAGCTCCGCGAGCTTGGACTTGAGGTCCTGCTGGTCTCGTCGGGCGCAATTGCGGAGGGCATGAAACGTCTTGGCTGGACCCGCCGGCCACATGCCGTGCACGACCTGCAGGCTGCCGCTGCGGTTGGTCAGATGGGACTTGTTCAAGTATACGAAACGATCTTTCGCGAACACGGTCTCGGCACCGCGCAGGTCCTGCTGACGCATGAGGATTTGGCCGATCGAAACCGGTATTTAAACGCCCGGGCGACCTTGACGACTCTTCTGAGTTTTGGGGTAATTCCGATAATTAACGAAAATGATACGGTTGTCACCGATGAGATCAAGTTCGGTGATAACGACACGCTCGGTGCGCTAGTCGCCAGTCTTGTCGATGCGGACTTGCTGGTGATCCTGACTGATCAGGCTGGGCTATTTACCGCTGACCCTCGACGAGATCCCAGCGCGACTCTCGTCAGACGGGGTGTTGCCGGTGACCCGGCGATGGCGGCAATGGCGGGTGGCGCGGGTTCGGGGATCGGTAAGGGTGGAATGCTGACCAAGATCCTGGCGGCGCAGCGGGCTGCCCTGAGCGGCGCAAGTACCGTGATCTGTTCGGGTCGTGAGAGCGACGTCCTCGTGCGGCTGGTCGCGGGCGAGTCCATCGGAACCGAACTGGTTGCGGAGCTACCCAGGCTGGCGGCCCGTAAACAGTGGATGGCGGGACACCTGCAGTTCAAGGGCCGCCTGGTGCTGGACGCAGGCGCGATCCGCGCGTTGCGCGATGAAAACAAGAGTCTATTGCCCGTGGGTGTCGCCGAGGTGGTGGGTGAGTTCTTGCGCGGCGATGTCGTGGCGTGCGTCGATTCGAGCGGGCGTGAAGTCGCCCGCGGGCTGGTCAACTACAGTGCGACCGATTCACGGCGAATTGCCCGGCGCCCGTCGGGTGAGATCGAGGCAATCCTGGGGTATGTCGAATCGCCTGAGCTCATCCACCGCGACAACCTTGTGGTCGTGTCGCCGGATTGCGCTTAGTCAGGCGCATCGGCAGCTTGATCCGCCGTCAGCTCAGTTCACCGTCAGGTGGGATTTCGATCACG
>RFPW01000393.1 GCA_009925965.1 Betaproteobacteria bacterium | reverse complement strand
GTAATGATTTCGTCATCATCGACGCTGATTTCGAGAACGAAGTCGAGCGCAACGCCCGCTGTCTTCATCGCCTCGGCTTGAGGGATCGTCCGCGGGAATCCATCAAAAAGATAACCCCCGCGGCAGTCCGGCTCTTGTAGTCGGTCTCGGACGAGTCCAATGATGATTTCGTCGGACACCAGCGCGCCCGAATCCATGACCTGCTTGGCAGCCAAGCCGAGCGGCGTGCCAGCGGCCACGGCTGCACGAAGCATGTCCCCGGTCGAGATCTGCGGGATCTTGAAATGTTCCTTGATGAACGCCGCCTGCGTCCCCTTACCCGCGCCAGGCGGGCCAAGCAGAATGAGTTTCATCGTTTCTCCTCTTCGCCCTTGTAATCTTTAGTCTTCGTCTTCGAATTAGGGAAACTAACCGCTCGGGGCGCGTAGCGTCAAACCGCAGTGCAACGAAGGGTCTTCGAAGCGCGCGCGCATTCTCTCCAGATCAGCCGGGGTATCGACCCCGGGTGCCGGGCTCTCGGCGGTGACTGTTACTGCGATTCGATACCCGTGCCAGAGCGCGCGAAGCTGCTCGAGAGATTCAACGGCTTCGCTTGGTGCTGGTTTGAGAGTAGGGTAAGTCCGTAGAAAATCCGCGCGGTAGGCATAGATGCCTAAGTGTCGTAACGGGGGACATCCGGGAAAATCTGGCAACTCGGCTGGGGTTAGGGTCGGGAACGCACCGAATGCGTCCCGTGGGAACGGGATCGGTGCCCGGCTGAATGCAAGCGCGCGTCCTTGAGCGTCCAGAATGACTTTAACAACGCTGGGCGCTAAAAATTCTGCGATGCTGAGGATGGGATGGGCTGCCGTTGCTATGGCGCAGTCCGGATGCTCCGCCAGCAGCCGCGCGACATCACGCACCAACGCCGGTGCCATGGCTGGCTCGTCGCCTTGAAGGTTCACGATGACTTGTTCGCCGCCCAAATCCAGGCGCATCGCCGCTTCAGCGAGGCGATCCGTGCCGGTCGGATGGTCTGCCCGCGTCAGGATTGACTCGTAGCCATGGGCCTGAACGGCCGCCTGGATCTCGGCGTCATCGGTCGCCACAACGACGCGGCTCGCTCCGCTCGCAACTGCAACTTCAGCCACCCGAACCACCATGGGCTTCCCGCCCAGGTCAGCCAGAGCCTTGTCGGGCAGTCGCGTCGATGCCCTGCGGGCCGGGATCAGGACGGTGAATTCAGGGTGCGGGATCATCAGCGTCGATCAACGGTCGGGCCTCGGATTCCAACATGACCGGGATCCCATCCCGAATCGGGAAAGCGAGGCGATCCAGGCGGCATCGCAATTCCGCCTTGGGGCGGTCATGCTCAAGTGGACCTTTGCAAAGGGGGCAAACAAGAATATCAAGCAGTCGGGCGTCCAAAGAGGCGCTCCTCAATGAAA
>RFPW01000392.1 GCA_009925965.1 Betaproteobacteria bacterium | reverse complement strand
AATTTGCCGTCCATCGCGCGTGCCAATGCAAGCGCTTGCTCGTCGATCTGGTAAGAAAACAGCTCGCTCCTTAAATCCACCCGGATGATGCGCCGCAAATGCGCCTCAGTTACCGCGTGATAAAAACGCGCCCGCACTCCACCATCGGAGAGCGCGCGACCCCGGCTACGCTCGCCGACCTCCTGCGCATCGAGCTTCCCAGCCCACAGTAACGCTTGCGCCTCGAGTTCGGCGATCTTCTGATCGCGCTGAGCACTTTGCTGTAGGGCGCGGTAGCGATCATGCGCAACCACCAGGCGGAGCCCCTGCCAGAGCTGTTCGCGCACGATCTCCGGGGACTGCCCCTCGATTGCTTCCTGATTGATCGGTTCGAGTAACTTGGCAAACTCCCCGTAACGCCTACCGGGCACGGCCAGGATGAACTCCAATGGCTTGCCATTGGGGAGTCGCATCGCTTGGAGCGCTTCCAGGTTATCCAGAGAGAGTAGACCCCGATCGGCGACCGCAATGACCCGTTGGATCGGAAAGCGCTTCATCACCTTCTCGAGCGAACGCTGAAGCGTTCCAACCTCGGCGATGTTGCCTTCGAATACCTCGTGATGGAGCGGTATGCCCTGAGCCGTCTGTACCAGACCGAGCATGAACTGACGCGCAATGAGACCTTCCTTGGCCATGCCAAACTGCCGAAGCTCGCCCACTTGCTCGGAGAGCCCTTCGGTGCGGATGGTGGTCATGTCATAGAAAACCACCGACAAGTGCTCATCGAGCAAAGGGGTCACCGCCTGCGCGAGCGCATCGTCGAGCACCGGTTGATGTTCGATCAGGGCGTCCATGGTGCGTAACAATTGTTGATGACTCACCTTCTCGAGTTCGACTGCGGCAGGCTTACTGTCTGTAACCAACGCAATACGCCGAGCTTTGAGTCGGCATCGCAAAGTCGGTTAAGCACCATCACCCGCAGCAAAGACTCGATGTCGATACGGTGGCGGCCCACTTGCCGAAACGCCTGCCCGAGGCGATCGAGTCCGAGTTCTCTCCAAAGCGCCGTGAGCGCCCAAACATCGCCCAGGGCGCGCGAAGACTCAAAGCTGGGCGTGCCATTACAGATTGGGTCTGCTGGTTCCAGGCCGAGTAGGCGCGAGAGCCCGTCGTGCATTGACTTGACCGACTCGCCAATCTGGTCCAAACGGCCGAGAGTGGCAACTGTTCGCTGCTTGGGGCGGCCTGCGTCATCGCGGTAGGCCTGCACGAGTTGGACGTAGCTGCGGGGGCCGGACTTGGTGAGTTTGACGAACATGCCATTACTCTACCCCCAAAACCGATGCAAAGTCATAGATAAATCCCGGAGACGTGCCATCACACAATCGAACATCAACCGGTGCTCGACGATGCGCTCGCGCAGGCGGTGACCCCTTTGCTCGATGAGCACTTGTC
>RFPW01000391.1 GCA_009925965.1 Betaproteobacteria bacterium | reverse complement strand
GGGGGCGGCACCCAGTTCGCATTCTCGGGCATGTACGTTACCGATGCTCTGGCCGATCTTCTGAAGATTAGTTGCATCATCGCTGTCGGCGTGACGATCGTATATGCCGGAGGCAAACCCGGGAGCTATGCGACGGACCGCGGGATGGGACGCGGTGAGTTCTATGCCCTGGCATTATTCTCGTTGCTGGGCGAAATGGTCATGGTCTCGGCCTCGAACCTCCTTGTGGTCTACGTCGGCCTCGAGTTGATGACCTTGTCGCTCTATGCGCTTGTGGCCATGCGGCGCGACTATACGCAGAGCACCGAAGCGGCGGTGAAGTACTTCGTGCTCGGTGCGATTGCCTCGGGCTTCCTGCTCTATGGCATGTCGATGCTCTATGGTGGCACCGGCAGCCTCGATATCGCCACCATCGCAAAGGCGCTCGCGAGTGGTTCCGCCAACCGCACCGTGATTGTGTTTGGGGTCGTCTTCGTCGTGGCTGCGCTAGCCTTCAAATTTGGTGCTGTGCCCTTCCACATGTGGGTGCCTGACGTCTACCAGGGCGCACCCACGGCCGCGACGCTCCTGATCGCTGGGGCCCCCAAACTCGCGGCCTTTGGGCTGGCGTTCCGCTTGCTCGCCGAGGGCCTCGTTGCCGTTCAGACTGACTGGCAACAGATGCTGTCGATCCTAGCCATTGCCTCGCTGACGCTGGGCAATTTCCTCGCAATCGCGCAGACCAACATCAAGCGGGTGCTGGCGTACTCCACCATCGCCCAGATCGGTTTCGTCCTGCTTGGATTTTCAGTCGGCGGCCCCGGTGAAGGTCTTGCTGAGGCCTGGGGCAATTCTGCGTTCTACATCGTGAGCTATGTGTTAACGACCTTAGGCACCTTTGGCGTGATCATGTTGGCCGCGACCAAGGGTTTTGAATGCGACACCCTGGACGATATGAAGGGGCTCTCACGCCGTGCCCCCGGCATCGCATTCACCATGCTGATTCTCATGTTCTCGCTCGCGGGAATCCCCCCGACAATCGGCTTTTACGCCAAGTTGTCGATTCTTCAGTCCGTGATCGCCAATGGTCAACTCTGGGTCGCCGTGTTGGCCGTCATGCTGAGCCTTGTGGGCGCTTTCTATTACTTGCGTGTCGTCAAAGTCATGTATTTCGATGCCCCCGCCAATCAGCCACCGATCACAGCAGGCGAGGGCGCACGGGCCCTGTTGGCTATCAACGGCGCGGCAGTGGTTGTACTGGGCATTCTGCCCGGACCCTTGATGAACTGGTGCAGCCTCGCAGTCCGGCAGGCGCTGGGGTACTGATGTCGTCTGGGCGCGGCCCGATCGAGTCCTCCCTCAGCGAGTTCGTCCCGACTGTGTCGTCGCTGACCGAGTCCTGTCTCTCGAGCCGCCTGATCCACGACGAAGGCTTTCTGCGTGTCCGCAAAGACACTGTTC
>RFPW01000040.1 GCA_009925965.1 Betaproteobacteria bacterium | reverse complement strand
GAGCGTATAGGGGTGGCTCGGGCCGTCAAAGAGGGTCTGTGCCCTTGCCTGCTCCATGATCCGGCCCCCGTACATCACCATGACGTCGTCGCACAGGCCGGCAACCAATCCCAGATCGTGGGTGATCATGAGGATGCCAGTCCCAAAATCGCGTTGCAGTCGGCGCAGTAATCCGACGATCTGGGCTTGAACGGTCACATCCAGGGCGGTTGTGGGTTCGTCCGCAATCAGCAGGTCGGGCTCACACAGCAAGGCCATCGCGATCATGATGCGTTGACGCATGCCGCCTGAGAACTCATGCGGATAGCCTTTCAGGCAACGCACCGGGTCGGCGATTTGAACCGCCTCAAGCATTTTCTGCGCGCGCGCACGGGCCGCCCTTGGTGTCGCATTCTTCTGAACTTCAAGGACCTCGGTCATCTGCCGCTCGATCGTCAGATATGGGTTCAGCGAGGTCATTGGATCCTGAAAGATCATGGCAATCCGGTTGCCACGGATCCGGTTCAGATCGTGTGGTGCGAGGCGCAGCAGATCGCGCCCTTCGAAGTGCGCTTGGCCCGTCGCGTGGCCGCTGGCGGCCAGTAGCCCGAGGATTGCGAGCATGCTCTGGCTTTTACCCGAACCACTCTCGCCCACGATCCCAAACGTCTGTCCTTTCGCTAAGGAAAATGACAAATCACGCACGGCATCCAGACGTCCATCGGGCGTCTCGAAATGCACACCCAGGTGCTTGACCTCGAGCATGGCCGGGGGCTTGGGATCAACCATCAGCGGTCTTTCGGATCAAGCGCATCGCGCAGACCATCACCCAGAAAATTAAAGCAATAGAGTGTGGTCGACAGCATGGCCGCCGGGAACAGCAACAACCAGGGCGCCACTTCCATCGTCTGGGCGCCCTCCTGGATCAGCACCCCCCAACTGGTCATGGGTTCTTGAATACCCAAGCCGAGAAACGACAGGACTGACTCGGTCAAAATGACCGCGGGGACGGTCACGGTGGTGTAGATAACCACCAAACCCAGCAGGTTTGGAACAATGTGGGTGGCGATAATCCGCGCTTGCGACACGCCGATTGCGCGCGCGGCTTCGACGTAGTCCATCCGTTTGAGTGAAAGCGCCTGGCCACGCACGAGGCGCGCCATGTCCATCCACGAAAACGCCGTAATGGCCAGAACAACCAGATAAAAATCCCGGCCCAACACCGTTACCAGAAGAATCGCGATCAGCAGGTAAGGGACGGCATAAAGCACGTCGACAACCCGCATCATCCACTGGTCTGCAAAGCCACCCAGAAACCCCGCCGTTGCACCCCAAACGGTGCCGAGTGCGACCGAACTGAGAGTTGCCAGAATGCCCACCATCAAGGAGATTCGACCGCCCATCAGGCAGCGCACCAGGAGATCGCGCCCGGATTCGTCGGTCCCCCACCAATGACTATTCGCCAATCCCGGCGCGAGGGCCATCGAGTTCCAATCCGTGCTGTCGAATGCATGGGGCAACAACCAGGGTCCGACGATGCAGACAAGGGTGATCAATATCAACAGTAGAGCGCTGACCGTGGCCGCCCGATTTCGGGCAAACCGCTCACGTGCATCGCGCCAGGGGCTGCGCGGCGCCGAAGGGCCAGTGCTTAGGGGTTGGGTTGGTCGGGTAGCCATCAATAACGGATCCGCGGATCCAATACGGCGTAGAGCAAATCGACGATCAGGTTGAGGCTCACCACCACCAGCGTGATCAGCACCACCAGGCCAAGGATCAGGGTGTAGTCCCGATTCGCGGCGCCATTGACGACCAGGCGCCCAATACCGGGCAGCGAAAACACGGTTTCGGTGACTAAGGCCGCCGTGATGGATGAAATGGTCAGGGGCCCGACGACCGAGACCACGGGCAAGAGCGCGGGCTTGAGGGCGTGACGCAACACGATCAGGCGCAGCGACAAGCCTTTTGCGCGCGCCGTTCGGATGAAGTTGCTATGCAGCACCTCGACGAGGCTGCCGCGCATGACCCGCCCGATTGTGGCCACGTTGATGAAGGTCAGCAGCGCGATCGGCAAGAGCATAAAGCGGAGCTCAAAATCATTCCAGCCACCCGAGGGCAACCAGCGCAGCCAGAGGGAAAAAATCAGGACCAATACGGGCCCGATCACAAAGGACGGAAAGACGCTTCCCAGATTGCCCAGCAGCATCACGCTCACATCAATCCAGGAATTCTGTCTGAGGGCCGCGAGGCTCCCCAAGATCACACCAAGGATCAGTGAAAGCGCAATGGCGGTTCCGCCAATCGTGAGGGAGATCGGCAACGCGTCCGCCACCAGATCGTTCACTGACCAGTCGGCATAACGAAATGAGGCGCCGAGATCACCGTGTAACAGGTTGCCCAGATAGTTCAGGTATTGCTGCCAGACCGGCAGGTCAAGGCGGTACTTCGCCTGCAGATTCGCCAGGACGGCGGCGGACACCGCCTTCTCCCCATCGAACGGCCCACCCGGCGCAGAGAACAGCAACAGGTAGACGACGCCAATCACCACGAGCAAGGTCGGGACGATCGCCAACAGGCGGCGCAGGGTATAGGCCAGCATGGTGTCGGTGACCTGGGGCTCTCAGCGATTAATCGTCTGCGCTGAATCCGAAGTGCCGTGCATTCAATGCTTTATAATATAAAGATCTTTGCTGCGAAAACGATCCATGACGTTCTCGGTGGAGTAACCACCGACATAGGATTTCACCAGCCGCGGTAGCGAGTACTGAAGCAATGGAATGATCGGATAGTCGGCCATTACCAGATCCGTCGCCTTCGTGAACAGGGCGCTGCGCTTCGCAGGATCGGTCTGCTGCGAGCCCTGCTGGATCAACGCTTCCGCTTCGCGGTTACAGTTAAAATTATTGTTCTGATCTGAATCACATTTCACCAGGGCTAGAAAAGTGGTCGCGTCGTTGTAGTCCGCGATCCAGCCATTGCGCGCCATCTCGAAATTACCGTCATGGCGTCGCTTGAGGAGAACCTTGAATTCCATCGCCTCGAGTTCGACTTGAAGCCCCAGCTTGGTCTTCCACTCGGAGGCCGCGAAAATGGCCATTTTCTTGTGATAGTCGCTGGTGTTGTAAATGAAGGTGAATTTAGCGCCGGGTTTCACCCCAGCTTCTTGCAATAGGAGTTTGGCTTCGGCGACGCGTTTCGCCATGGGCCACTGGGCCCAGTCGTAGGTGGTCACTTCTGCGCTATCGAGGCCTTTCACGAAGAGTCCGTAGGCGGGGGCCTGACCGTCGGCGGTGACGCGTTGCGCGAGTAAATCGCGGTCGATCACCATAGAGAGGGCCTTGCGCACGCGAACATCCCGAAAAAACGGGCTCTGAGTCTGAAACGAGTAATAGCGCAGCCCAAGCATCGGCGCATTTCGCGTCTCTGCCGGATACTTTTGCAAGGTCTTCTCAAACGACCCAGGGGGCAACTGGTAAACCCAGTCGTTCTCGCCGGTCTCGAACAGTTTGACGTCCGCATTCCCGTCCTCGACCGGCAAGTAGGTGACCTGGGTGAGTTGCACCTGCGGCGCGTCCCAGTACTGGGGGTTCTTCTCGAGGATCACCTTGCTATTGACCTGCCACTGCTTGAGCACGAAGGCTCCATTGCTGACCAGGTTGCCGGGTTTGGTCCAGTCTTTGCCGTGCGTCTCGAGTGCTTTCGAATGGATCGGGGCCAGATTGGGGTTAGCGAGCAACCCGGGGAGAAACGCAACCGGCGTTTCGGTCCGGATTTCCAGCGTGAGCTTGTCAATCGCCTTGATGCCCAGTTCGCTCAGAGGCTTTTTGCCGTTGGCCACATCCTTGCCGTTGGCGAAAAAATCGCCAAAGGTGTGGGCGTACTTGGACGCGGTTTTTGGGTCCAGCAAGCGCCGAATGCCAAACACGAAATCTTGGGCGGTCACGGCATCGCCGTTCGACCACTTGGCGTTCGGGCGCAATTTGAAGACCCAGGTCAACGCGTCCGACTGCGACCAGCGCTCGGCCACGCCGGGGACGATCTTGCCACGCGAGTCATTGGCGGTCAGCGGCTCGAACAGATCGCGCACGATGTTGGCAGCGCCCACCGATTCGATCAGTGCAGGGTCCAGAGACTCCGGTTCCGAGCCATTGTTGCGGATGATCGTCTGAGTTGAATGCAGTGTCACGCCCGCTGGAACCACCGCAGCCAAGCTTGGAGCAAGCCCAAACAGGGTCATCACGAGAAAGAGCATGGTGACCCTCACGGACACACACGCAGCGGACACACACCCAACGGACAGTGGCGGCGTGGTGGCGCCGAGCAGGTTTTTCATAGACACACTTTGGCGTTAGGGCTGAACACGCGGCTCGACATCGACGAACTTCCAGAAGTCGCGCATGAATGGATGGCGCTGATACCCATGAACCCAGGGGTGGCTGAGGTCGGTCAGGATGCGGTGTGTTCTGAACTTGTAGGGCATGTAGGCCACTAGGATTTTGACGGCTTCGCGGGTTAGTGCCAGACGCTCTGCGCCGTCTGGCATGGCGCTGATCTGGCGGTACAGTTCGTCGTAGCGCTTGTTGTCAAATCGGGCATGGTTTTGCTGACCCTTCGATTCGGAATAGCCCAAGGCCAGCACACTGGCTCCGTCAGTGCCAGAAGCGCTCAAACCCAAGCCCCACATCATGAGTTTTCCGGCCCGGGACGCCTTCAGATGCTCGGGCCACTTGCCTTGCTTGAAGTCCAGCTTGATCTGGATCGCGTCCATGTTTTTCTTGAAGATCTCATCGAGCTCCTTTTGAGCGCCACCCGGGATCGTTGAGAATTCTAGAATTAGTGGCTTGCCGTCGGGTTGGTCGCGCCAACCATCCCCATTCTTGTCGGTGTAACCAAAGAGATCGAGCAACGCAATCGCCCGGGCCCGATCAAACTGGCCCATTTCGGAGCGCATCTGCGGGTCGTAGCCGATTGTCAGGGGCATCACGGGCCCGTGCGCGACGATCGCCTGACCACGCCGCGGCAGCCGGACTTCCTCGGCCGAGTTGTATGCAAGCCCGATCGCACGACGCAGCGCCACCTTATCGGGGGTGTAGCCGCCCACGACTGGGTGCTCCATTGCGAAGTACATAAAGGTCACGTCGGAGGATGGCACGCGAACCATCTGGATCCCGGCTTTCTTCAGGTTTGGAGCCAGTTGGTTACGCGGGATCGCCTGGTTCACAAAGCTGTTGGGCAGGCGCTCGATGAGGTCATGTTCCTTGTTCAGAAAAGCCAGCCAACGGGGTTGCTCTTCTTCAACAATCGAGACCTCGACACGGTCGAGCATGGGTAGCCGTCGGCCTTTGAGTTCAGAGGCAATGGCTTGGGCGACAGGATCGTCGGCCGGCGGCTCAGCCTCGTACAACTGCTCCCGAAAGTTCGGGTTGCGCACCAGACTGATTTTGGATGAGCGACGCCACTCTCCGAGTTGAAATGCACCCGTGCCGACGGGGTGCTCCATGATGCGATCGCCGTAGGCCTCGACCACCTCGCGCGCGACGATTCCGAAAATCCCGGGGTCGGCGAGAAGGTTCGAGACGAACCGGGGGCGCGCCTCACCGACTCGAAATTGCACCGTGTAGCGGTCGAGCGCGCGGATCCCGGCAACCTCAGTGTTGTAATCAAACTTGCCGCCCGCCTGGGCCTGGCTGCGCAAGGCATCGAGCCCGAGAATCTTTTCCTCCTTGACGCCGGCAAAGGACGGGCTTTTGTTTTTCGGGTCAAAAATCCGTTTGTAGGTGTAGACAACGTCTTCCGCGGTCAATTCCCGCTTTTTGCCCCCAAATGCCGGATCGTCCGAAAAATGAATGCCCGGTCGGAGTCGAATCGTGAACGTCCTGAAGTCTTCAGAAACCTCGGGCATGTCCTGAGCCAGGTTCGGCTTGATTTTTGCGGGCCTTGCCAGATAATCGTAGGTGTAGAGCGAATCGAAAATATTGGCCGTGAGCACGCGGGAGTACAGGTCGCTTAGCTGGGCGGGGTCAAAACCCGTTTCAGCGATCGGAAAGGCATAGCGCAGGACTTTCTCGTTGTTTCCGGTGGCAGGGGTGGCTGCTTGGACGAGCGTCCCGGTCAGTGCCGCGTAAACTAGGGCAAACAGGGCAAGCCTTACGCGGATCAAAGCCCTTGATTTATTAATGTGTTTTCTCACGATCTGGATGATTTTTCTCGCATGCGTTTGATCATGCCCGACCCCGAAGTGATGGTCAATTTCGGTCTGGACCCGAAATGCTGACTTATTTTCTGCGCCGAATCCTGCAAATGATTCCGACCCTGATCGGGGTCGTTTTGCTGGTTTTTTTCTTGTTCAAGTATTTCGGGGGCGACCCGGCCGAAATTCTCGGTGGACTTCAGGCGACGCCCGAGCAGATCGAATCGATTCGCACTGAATTGGGTTTGAACGAACCGGTTCCGGTTCAGCTCTGGATGTTCGTCACCAAAGTCGTGACCTTCGATTGGGGCAGCAGTTGGGCCACGCGCGAGCCCGTGCTGGAAATTTTCAAGTCCCGGCTGCCGGCCACGCTGACGGTGATGATCCCGATTTTGCTGCTCGAAGTGGTGTTTGGCATCGTGGCCGGGATGGCCGTCGCGTATGTGCGGGGCTCATTAACCGATCGTGCCGTCATGATCGTGTGCACGATCGCCATGTCCATCAGTTTTCTGGTGTACGTGATTCTTGGCCAGTATGTGTTTGCATTTCAGTTGGGCTGGTTCCCGGTCCAGGGATGGTCCTCGAGCCTCACGACCAATCTGATCAAGTTCGCGCCGTTGCCGGTGTTCCTGGCGGTCGCGGTCAGCCTTGGGCCTTACACCCGGCTCTATCGCAGTTTTTTTCTTGACGAGATCAATCAGGACTATGTGCGTACCGCCCGGGCCAAGGGGGTCGGCGAGTCACGCATTCTCTTCGTGCATGTGTTGCGTAACGCGATGATTCCAATTCTCACGAATGTGGCGACCCATTTGCCTAGCGTGTTTATCGGCTCGTTTCTGATTGAAGTGTTCTTCTCAATCCCCGGGCTGGGTCGCGAGGTCTACACCGCCGTCAATCGAAGCGACTACCCCGTGATCGAGGCTGTGACCGTCTATCTGGCAGTCCTGACCATGGCAATCAACCTGCTCACCGATCTGCTGTACAAGGTGGTCGATCCGCGGGTGGTCCTCAAATGAAGGCTCCGCACTCCCCCGGCCTCTGGACGATGGCCTGGCTTAAGCTGCGCGCTAACCGCGTCGGCATGTCGTCACTTGCGGTCGTTCTCGGGTTTGGTTTGCTGGTGGTACTGGCGCAATTGGGCCTGCTCGCTTCCGACTGGCAGCGTGAAGTTGCCACGCCGTTTGCGCCACCGCATTGGGTTGGTCCGAGTACGGATTCTGAAGAGATTCAGACCCAGTCGGAGGGCTCGCCGGTGTTGGATATTAGCGCGGTCGATCCTCTGGCTCCGCAGTACGAGACGTGGGCCCGGCAGGCGGCTCAAGTGACCGAGGTGGTCACGCAAAAGGCGACGACCCGGGCGTTGGGTGCGGATCGGATTGGCCGCGACGTGTTGGCCAAAGCCATCAAGGGCGCGCAGGTCTCAATCACAGTCGGCGTCGCTGCTGCGTTGATGGCCACCTTGATCGGTACCTTGTTGGGCGCGTTGGCCGGATATTTCGGGGGGGTGATCGATGATCTGCTTGAATGGCTCTATAACGTCTTCAACTCGGTGCCGTATGTGCTGCTGATTTTTGCACTTGCCGCGGTCTTTAAATCAGGTCCGATGGCTCGGGTGTTCAGCAATGGGATCGCCCCCGTGGTGATCATCTTGAGTGTGGTGGGGTGGACAGGAATCTATCGCCTGGTGCGGGCTGAGTACATCAAGCACCGCGGTCGCGAGTACGTCCGTGCGGCCGAAGCGATTGGGGTCAGTCATCTGGCGCGTATGTTTGGCCACATTCTTCCCAACGTCAGCCACGTCGTTCTGGTGCAGCTGAGCCTGCATGTCGTGAGCTTCATCAAGGCCGAAGTGATTCTGTCCTTTCTGGGGCTGGGTGTTTCAATGGATATGGTCAGCTGGGGGACGATGTTGTCCGAGGCTCAGACCGAATTGGTGCTGGGCAAGTGGTGGCAACTGGTCGCCGCGACCGGATTTATGGCGCTCTTTGTAACGGCCTTCGCGCTCTTGACCGATGCGTTGCGTGACGCGCTCGATCCGAAGCTGCGCTAGTTTCAGGAACTCACTTGAATCCCGTCACCTCCAATGTCGCCTCGACCGCTGCCCCCCAGTCGGTCTTGAGTGTTCAGAACCTTCAGATCGCCTTTGATATGGGGTCAGCGGGCGTTCATGAGGCCGTTCGCGGAATCAGTTTTTCCATCCCCGATCAGCAGACGGTCGCCCTCGTGGGCGAGTCTGGCAGTGGGAAGAGTGTGACTGCGATGAGTCTGCTGCAGTTGTTGCCCGACAACGCTCGGATCCACCCGGGCAGTCAGGTGCACTGGGCCGGCCATAACCTCCTGGAATTGCACAGCGAGGCCATGCGCCGGATCCGTGGTCGCGAAATTTCGATGGTTTTCCAGGACCCCATGAGTTCGCTGAACCCCGTGCAAACGGTGGGTGAACAGATCGCGGAGGTCCTTCGAATTCAGGGCGGCATGAGTGCCGGGCAAGCGCGAACCCGGGTGCTCGAACTGATGGATGAAGTCGGTTTGCCCGAGCCGCGGGCACGCGCCAAAGCCTTTGCCCACCAGCTATCGGGGGGGCAGCAACAACGCGCCATGATTGCGCTGGCGATCGCGTGCGAGCCGCGCCTTTTGATTGCTGACGAACCGACAACAGCCCTGGACGTGACGGTACAGCGTCAGATCATCGATTTGTTGCTGCGCTTGCAGCAGACCCGCCGGATGAGCATGCTTTTTATCAGCCATGACCTCAATCTGGTCGGCGAACTCGCCCATTCCGTGGTCGTTCTGCGCCGTGGTGTGATTCGAGAGCAGGGCCCGGTCGGGGGAATTTTCAGGGCACCGCAAGATCCCTATACCCGCGCGTTGCTCGCTTGCCGACCCGGGCTCGGGCGAGTGGCCCACAGCGGTCGACAGCGCTTGCCGACGATCGAGGATCTGCTTGAACCGCTGGACGGGGACGGTGTCGTCGCGGACCTGGTTTCAAGCACGATTTTGCCGGTGGGGCCAGACGCCGCTGCCGCGTCAAACCTGACCCGGGCCGAGGCCGAGGCTGGACCCATCCTGCAGGTCACGGGTTTGCGCAAAGACTATGCCCTGAATTCAGGCCTACTTCCAGGCCTGTTTTCGGGGCTGATGCCTGGCTTGTTTGGCGGGACCAAGATTGCCGCGGTCCAGAACGCGAGCTTCAGTCTGAGCCGCGGGCGCACGCTGGGCGTGGTTGGCGAGTCCGGGTCGGGAAAGACGACGCTCGGTCTGATGTTGACCCGATTGCTTGCGAACAGCGCCGGTGAGATTCGTTTCGCGGGTCACGACCTGACAGCATTGGCGAGGTCGGGTCTAAAGCCGTTTCGGCGCCGTATCCAGATCATCTTTCAAAACCCCTACGCCAGCCTTAATCCTCGTTTTACGGTCGGTCAGATTTTGATCGAACCCCTGCGCGTTCATCAGATCGGTTCGAGTGATGACGAACGCGAGGCGTTAGCCCTGCAATGGTTGGAGCGCGTGGGCCTCACTGCGCAGGCGTTTGGCAAGTACCCACACGAATTTTCGGGGGGACAGCGCCAGCGCATCGCGATCGCCCGGTGCCTGACGATGCAGCCCGAGATCCTCGTGTGTGACGAGTGCGTCAGTGCACTGGACGTCAGTGTTCAGGCCACGGTGCTAAACCTCTTGCTCGATCTGCAAGAGGCTTTTGGGCTGACTTATGTGTTCATCAGCCATGACCTCGCCGTGGTCCAGTTCATGGCCGACGAAATTCTGGTGATGCGCCAGGGCGAGATTGTCGAGCAGGGCCCAGCCGAATCGATTTACGCCAATCCGCAGCACCCCTACACCCAGCAGTTGTTGGCAGCAATTCCAAGGGGATTCAGGGATTCAGGGGTTCAGCAAGCGCCAGCGCCTCGTGCGACACCGCACTGACCTGGCACCGACCATCAATGGATCCCGACCCATGGTCGGGATCCTGGGCGAGAGACTGGCCAGCCCGGGGTTGGTCTGCTTACCATCGCAACATTTCGACAATCAGGGGGTGGATTCATGAAGGAATTTCCGAAGACGTTTTCAAAGACTTGGGAACGCGATGACGAACTGGGTTGCCTGCAGGAAGAATTGCGCACCCTGCGCGAGACTCTGGTGAGAGTCCAGACCGCCCTCGGTTCGGCCGAAGAGGGCGAGCAGTTGATTTTGGTGGCGCGCCATGCCGCGCTCGCCGAAGAGGAACTCGCTGAAATCGACATCGCCATCCTGGCGGGTCAGGAAGTGCCGCGGCGAAAAGCCACGCTGCATTGAGGCCCTGAACGCCTTGCCCCCGCTCGGTCAGGGACTTCCATGATTACTTCCTCGGGTTATACTTCGCGCTCCGAGGGGCGCTGCAACGTCCAGGGCTGAGGTAGCGGATGCCGAATGGCTTCGTCGGGTTGATTCAACCACTTCATCACTGGCGCTAGGCTCGGAAACGTTTCAACGGCGCTCGCAATCGATCGGTTGCGAGTGCGCATTGGTTTTGAATCCTCCCAGGATTCCAAGGCGCGTGTGCTCTCGCACACCGATCTCCCTTAACTGGTCGCGTAGCGACTTGGAGAAACGCCTTGAATGCACCCACCCAGAAGGCCGCCCTGGCCGCAGAACTTTCCTTCACGGATTGTCGGATCGCCGACATTACCTTGGCTGATTGGGGCCGGAAAGAGATCGAAATTGCCGAGACCGAAATGCCCGGTTTGATGGCCGTCCGCGCCGAATATGCGGCGACTCAGCCGTTGCGCGGCGCGCGCATCACCGGCTCCTTGCACATGACAATTCAGACCGCCGTCCTGGTCGAAGCATTGCAGGCGCTGGGCGCTGAGATTCGCTGGGCATCGTGCAATATTTTCTCAACTCAGGATCATGCCGCTGCTGCGTTGGCAGCTCGTCGCACGCCCGTATTTGCCGTCAAGGGCGAGTCGCTGGATGACTATTGGGAATACACCCACCAGATCTTTGACTGGCCCGTCACGGATGCCAACCCGCACGGTACGGCGAACATGATTCTCGATGATGGCGGCGATGCCACGATGCTGCTGCATCTGGGCGCGCGTGCCGCACATGATCTGAGTCTGCTCGATCATCCCGACAGCGAAGAAGCGGTGTGCCTCTTTGCATCCATCCGTAAGCGTCTGGCCACAGACCCGGGCTGGTATCAGCGCCAGCTCGACAGCGTGGTTGGCGTGACGGAAGAGACCACCACCGGGGTTCATCGCCTGATCGAAATGAGTCGTCGCGGCGAGCTCAAATTCCGTGCAATTAACGTGAATGATTCTGTGACAAAGAGCAAATTTGATAATTTGTACGGATGTCGCGAATCTTTGGTGGATGGCATCAAGCGCGCCACCGACGTCATGATCGCTGGAAAGATCGCGGTCGTGGCCGGCTTTGGCGATGTGGGTAAGGGCAGCGCCCAGGCCCTGCGCGCCTTGTCCGCTCAGGTCTGGATTACCGAGATCGATCCGATTTGTGCGCTGCAGGCGGCGATGGAAGGCTACAAGGTCGTCGACATGGAATATGCAGCCGACAAGGCCGATATTTTCGTGACGGCAACCGGTAACAAGGACGTCATCACCCGCGCGCACATGGAGCGCATGAAAAATCAGGCGATCGTGTGCAACATCGGTCATTTTGATAATGAGATTGATATTGCTTCGATCAAGGGCGACGCCACAGGCTGCCAGTGGATCAATATCAAGCCGCAGGTCGATCATGTGGTCTTCCCCGATGGCCATCGCATCATCATGCTGGCGGAAGGCCGTCTGGTGAACCTGGGTTGTGGAACCGGGCACCCAAGCTTTGTGATGTCGGCCTCATTTACCAACCAGACCATCGCGCAAATCGAACTCTGGTCGCATCCTGATCAGTACGAGAGCGGCAAGGTCTATGTCCTGCCCAAGCATCTGGACGAGAAAGTCGCCCGCCTGCATCTCAAACAGATCGGTGCGACGCTCACGCAACTGAGTTCATCGCAGGCCTCGTACATTGGTGTCGCCCAGGACGGTCCTTACAAGGCCGATACCTATCGCTACTAATGCTCTGGGCGACTGATCCCTGAGGGTTTGAGGCGGTGCGGATGCGTGCCGATGCGGTCTTGGTCGAACGTGGCCTGACCGCATCCCGTACCCTGGCGCAACGCTTGATTGCAGGGGGAAGCGTCTGGGTCAATGAAGGGGGCGGTGCTCGCACCGTGACCCGATCGAGTGAGCTGATCGCGCCCGGCACGGAAGTCGGGGTCAATTCGGCTGACCCCGCCCTGCGCTATGTCTCGCGGGGTGGGCTCAAGCTCGAAGCCGCTATGGCGCGACTCGTCAGCCATGGATGGAACGCCGCCGACATCGTCGCGCTCGACGTCGGCCAGTCGACCGGTGGCTTTACGGATTGCCTGCTGCAACATGGGGTGCGGCGCGTGGTCGGTGTCGATGTGGGGCATGGGCAATTGCATCCGCGCCTGGCGGCGGACTCTCGAATACGCTCGTTTGAAGGTATCAACGCGCGGGCCCTTGAGGCCGCGATGTTGGGGGATTCCGTGCCGGAGGAGGGGTTTGGGTTGGCCACGATCGACGTGTCCTTTATCGCGCTCGATGCGGTGTTGGCGCCGGTGCTGTCCTTGATCCGAAACGGTGGTTGGCTCGTGGCCCTGGTCAAGCCGCAATTCGAGCTCGGCCCGACTGCCCGCGACCGGTCCGGCATCGTTCGTGATGCCACCTTGTATGGACCGCTTCTTGAGCGGATCTCAGCGACCTGTGCGGGTCTGAATTGCGGGGTTCGGGAGACGCTGGAGAGTCCACTGACCGGGGGTTCGGGGGGTGAGGACGGCAACCGGGAGTTTTTGTTGATCGCGCAAAAAAGAGGATGTGATGATTCCAGTCAGCTTTGAATTTTTCCCGCCCAATACGCCGGCGGGGGCGGAGCGTTTGCGCAGCGTTCGAGCCGAACTCGATGGCCATCGACCCGAGTTTTACAGCGTGACTTATGGGGCCGGTGGCGCCACGCAAGAAAAGACCCAAGCCACCGTGCTCGAGATTGCGGCGGCTGGCCAGGTAGTTGCACCGCATGTTTCTTGCGTTGGTGCGAGTCGCGAGGGCATCCGGGCGTTACTCGAGGATTGGCGCGCGCGCGGGATTCGCCGCATTGTGGCGCTGCGTGGCGACTTACCTTCGGGGATGGTTCAGGGTGGCGATTTCCGATTTGCCTCGGACCTGGTCGGTTTTATTCGCGAGGCCACGGGTGATGTCTTCCATATCGAGGTGGCGGCGTATCCCGAGGTACACCCGCAGGCGCGCAATGCACAGGCCGATCTCGATGCTTTTGTCACCAAGATGAAGGCGGGCGCAAATTCGGCTATCACGCAGTTTTTTTATAACGCGGATGCGTACTTTGCTTTTGTCGACGCGGTTCGCGCACGGGGCATTGACGCGCCGATCGTTCCGGGCGTGATGCCAATCCAGGCGTACTTTAAGGTGGCCCGTTTTGCTGAAGTTTGCGGTGCCGAGGTTCCGCGCTGGGTGGCACGGCGGATGGAGGGTTACGGTGACGATACCGCG
>RFPW01000390.1 GCA_009925965.1 Betaproteobacteria bacterium | reverse complement strand
ACCCAGCACCAATTCGCTGGCCTGCTCCATTACGGCACGGGTAGTGCCGACGATCGCGTCGATCTCCGATTCAGGCCCCTCGACCAGAAGCGCATCGTGCACCGGGCAGCAGACCATGATTCCGCGTTCTGTGAGTTCGCAGCATGCCAGGCGCATCATCTCCGCACCGTTGGCCTGCATTGGCCAGTTTAAGAGGGACCGGGGGTTGACCTTGGTCCAGAGGCCGGCCTTCCAGGTCCAGCCGAACCGCGTTTGAAGGCTTAACCCAAGGAGGCCAGCGTTCTGGTTGCCCGTCGCCCACTCCCAGAAGCGCCTGTAGGTGTTCTGGTGGCGGAACAAAAGCTCCCGAGCGTCTGCGATATGAATGTCCGCCTGCAGTGCGATTGATTGAGCTGACATGCCATACCCAACGCCAAGCACGATCGCTTTGCAGCGCTGGCGTTCCGCCTTATGGGTCTCCTTCGTGGCATGGGGCGGAACAAGCCCCGCGTCGATCGCAAAGGCGATGTAAGGGTCTCCGGAGGCATACGCGGCCCAGAGCGCCTCATCGCCCGATAGCGCGGCTGCGATGCCAACCTCTTGGCTAACCCAGTCAACATAGGCGATAGCACGTCCCTCGGGCGGTTTGATGAGGCTCCTAAGCCAGCGTGCAGAACCAAAAATGAACTTTGAGGTGCTTGGCTGATTGCGTCCGGTTTTACTGCCAAATGGCATTAACGCTGCTCGCGTACGCCCGTCGTCACCGACTCGAATCGACTGAAGGCGCATTTTGCTTAGTGAGTGGCGTAGCTCCCGCAGCGGTCCAAGTATTGGATACGCCTTCGCTCGTTCCCGGAAGGTGTCGTCATCTAAGATCAGTTTGCCGTCGGAGTAGCGCGGCCAGGGTATACCTTGCCGATTGATGTAGTCGGAAAATCGGTTCGCCACGAATCTCGTACCGTCAAACACGTCGTAGTCACGGTCGATATCGACGATCAGGTCTTCCCTGATCAAGTCCCAATTCGTGAGAAGACGCTGGTGGGTCTGCATGTCGATTGGAACGCCAGTCGATTCCATCCGCGCAACCGCACAGGTATAACGGCCGCGCAGCAGTGCGCCGCCAAGCATCTCGTGCGTCGGGGCGATCAATGGCCACATGGCTGCGAACAAGTCGGTCGTGACACGAACGTCTGCACCGCAGTAAGAAAGAATCTGTTCGCGTTGACCATCATCCCAAGGGCCACCCGAGAGGATCAGATCGCGCATAGCGTCCTTGTGGTCGGCGGACATCGTGTCGATTCCGAACTGAGCCGCAGCCGTAATCAAACTGGAGTATTGCTTTCCGTCATGAGCGCCGTTGCCGATTCGTATGAATTCGGCGTAAAGGTCAATGCAGCGCGACGGCATTGGCCAGCCCAGCGCAAGGTGACATGACCACTCCGCGGAGGCTGAGTACGCAAC
>RFPW01000389.1 GCA_009925965.1 Betaproteobacteria bacterium | reverse complement strand
CGACGCACCAACTCAAGGTTATTGCGCCCATCGACAGCGGCCTTTGATCGATCCAACGAGGTTGTCGGAGACTCCTGACGGGCAGAAAAATCCTCTGCGAACCGGGCACTACGAACACCTGGCGCGCCGTTCAATGCAACAGTACACACGCCCGAATCATCGGCCAGCGCTGGCAACCCCGTCCATTGACTGGCATGGCGAGCCTTGAGTAAAGCATTCTCTAGAAACGTCGAATGGACCTCCTCGGCCTCCTTCACTCCAAGTTCACTCTGCGCATGAAGCTCAATACCCAACGGGGCCAGCAGGGCCTGCAACTCCTGCAATTTTCCCCGGTTGCCCGAGGCCAACACCAGGCGATCGAAATTCGGGGAGATCAACGAAATGCAATCCGGATAATGGCGTCAGCAGGGACAGGCCCCACCGACTTAAGGCTGCGGCTTGGCAAGCGCGGCCTTCTGAAAGCCCACGAGTTGTCCGATGCCATGCGCGGCCAGATCGATCAGCCGATCGAGCTCTACCCGTGAGAATGGCGCGCCCTCGGCAGTGCCCTGCACTTCGACCAGGCCACCGGCGCTCGTCATCACAATATTGCAATCTGTATCGCAGTCGACATCCTCGGCGTAATCGAGGTCGAGTACCGGCAGGCCCTGCCAGATTCCGACTGAGACCGCGGCAACGGCGTGACGCAAAACGGCATCGACCGATGTGATCGCCCCGCGAGTCACCAATCCAGTGAGTGCATCGTGGACGGCCACATAGGCCCCAGTGATTGCCGCAGTGCGTGTCCCGCCATCGGCCTGGATGACATCGCAATCGAGCGTGATCGTGCGTTCGCCCAGTGCCTTCAAGTCAGCGACAGCTCGCAAGCTGCGGCCGATCAGGCGCTGGATTTCCTGGGTTCGTCCGCTCTGTTTGCCACGCGCAGCCTCACGGTCGGACCGCGTGTGTGTCGAGCGGGGCAACATGCCGTATTCAGCCGTCAACCACCCCTGGCCCTGGCCCTTTAAAAAGCCCGGGACGCGGTCCTCGACGCTCGCAGTGCAAAGCACGCGCGTATCGCCGAAGGAAACCAGTACAGAACCCTCGGCATGACGCGTGAAGCCGCGCTCCAAACTGACTGCCCGCAGCTGGTCGGGTGCCCGGCCGCTGGGGCGCGCGGTCGGCGTTGCGGGCAGCGTTACGGTCAGCGTTGCGGTCGACATTGACGTTGGGGTAGCAGTTTTTTGGTTCATCCAGCGAGAATAGCAGTAGCCGTCCGAAGCCCACACCCAAGCGATACACCCATGTCAGCGACCAAAAATCCACCGGCCATCAAGAGCATGACCGGCTACGCCAACGCAGCCACCGAATCACCGTTTGGCCGAATCGTCGTTGAACTAAAGAGCGTTAACAGCCGCTTTCTGGACCTGTCGTTTCGCACACCCGATCCACTGCGCGCGG
>RFPW01000388.1 GCA_009925965.1 Betaproteobacteria bacterium | reverse complement strand
CCACCGGCAGGCGCGCGACCGCGGCATAAAGACAGAGGCTCTGCACGGCCACCAGAGCGGCGATAGCGGGCAGGACTTTACGAGGGCGGGCCGCAATTCGCAGCGGAACGTTCTGGAGTTTGAGGAGAACCGCGACCACGATCGCGGTGATCCCACTGCGAAATGTTACTGCAGTCGCGACATCCACTCCGTCATTGAACGCAAAGCGCGCGGCGACGTGGTTGGCTCCCATCATCAGGGCGATGAGGAGCAAGGTGCCAAAGGCTCGGCCGGAAAGGGCTCTACGGGTTGGGGGCGGTGCCATTAATCAGCGCAGATGCGATGCCGAACCACTTACAATAGTACAGGCGGTTGCCGCCAGTGGACACCTCCTTCGGAAACCTTCATGTTTATTCCCCACGGCGTGATTCCCGCCTTGTTACTGCCCTTTTTTGATGACTTCAGCATTGATGAGGCGAGTTATCGCGCCCATGTCCGGGACGTCTCCAAGACCCCGGGGATTAGTGCGATCACCATCAACGCGCATGCATCTGAAGTCGGGTCGTGCACATTCGAAGAACAACACCGAATTCTGGAATTGACCATGGAAGAGGTCGGCGATCGCCTGCCCGTGGTTCACGGGGTCTACGCGGATGGCTCTTTTCAGGCGCAAAAGATTGCTGCGATGGCGACTGAGGGTGGAGCCTCGGCGCTCCTGGTTTTCCCCTCCGGAATTACAACTTTCGGTCAGCGCCCCGAAATGGCGGTAGAGCATTTCAAGCGCATTGCCGAGGTCTCGCCCCTGCCCCTCATTTTGTTTCAGTATCCGCTCGCAACGGGTCAGGGCTATCCGATGGCGACCTTGCTCCAGATCGTTGAGCAAGTTCCAACGGTGCGCGCGATCAAGGACTGGTCAGCGAACCCTCAACTACACGAGCGCCAGATCCGCGTGCTGCAGGGCCTCAACCCCGCGGTCAATGTGTTGACGACGCACAGTGCCTGGTTGCTGAGCTCGCTGGTGCTAGGGTGCAATGGGTTGCTTTCGGGCAGCGGGTCTGTGATTTCTGGCTTGCAGGCTGAACTGTTTGCTGCTGTTCAGGCGGGGAATTTGCCCCTCGCCCAATCGCTCTCGAACCGAATTTTCCCCACTGCCGAGGTGTTCTACACCGATCCCTGGGTGGATATGCACAACCGAATGAAGGAAGCCCTGGTGCTTCTTGGCAAACTCCCTCGCGCGGTTGTTCGGCCGCCACTCATGAAAATCAGCGCCGCTGAAATCGCCCGGATTCGCACTGCTTTAGTGCAGGCTCAACTCTTACCAAGTTAGGAACCCCCATGTCAAAGAATCGCAAGAGCAACAAAGAAGCGAAGAAGCCTAAACAAGACCATACCGCGCTCAAGGTGCCTCAGAGCGATCCGATTCGAGCGACGGTGACGACGGCGATCATGCCAAAGGGAAAAGCCAAGTCAATCTAG
>RFPW01000387.1 GCA_009925965.1 Betaproteobacteria bacterium | reverse complement strand
CGAGCAAATGCCTCGTCCAGCATCGCCACCACTGATGTGTACTGATCGGGGTCGATGTCTGCCGGCACTCCCGCCGGGTAATGCTTCAACCAGAAGCGTTCCATACTTTCTCCTCAAAACCTTCGGGCGATCATAGCGCGCGAAAGTCACAGATCGATGAAGGATCGAAAAGGGGTTTTCCCGGGTTGAACCCAGAGTCAGGAGCCCTATTCGCGACATTCGCCACGGGTGCCACAGGTGCCAAATTCGCCAACGTGGCCCGCCGGGTCGCCCGAGCTTCTTTCGCAAGACCCTTCACACGCTCAAAGAACGGGACCAACGGTTTCGTCCCTGTTGGGTCGCTTTCTCGCACGATTGCTAAAAATCCGGGAACCAACTCGTCATAAGTACCAATCGCGGCTAACTGAGCATTGTTGGGTGGTTTCGCAAAAAAACGGTCATAGCCCGAATAACCGCCCCAAGACCCATCACGCATGGCTTGATAAGCACTCTGCAATTGGCATTGCAGCACGCGCTTACCCTCGCGCTTCTGCGCTTCTGGCTGCTCGCTCCGATAAAGCGCGTCAAAGCTTGCGCGCGCCGCTCGCAACAAGGCTAGAAAGTCCCGCCGCCGACTGGCATAAATGGCATAGCGCTCGCGGGTGGTTGAATCGCGGGTTGCCAGCCATCGCTCGACGCCGGCGACCTCAACCGCAGTCGCAAACGACTCGTTGAACATCGAGTCATCATCGACATAGACCACTTGGTGCGCGAGTTCATGAAACACCAATCGAGCGAGCTCCCCGTCCGGTAAGCCGATGAAGGTATTGAGGACGGGATCGGGCGCAAAGCCCAGCGTCGAATACGCCGGTACCCCACCCACATGAACCTCACGTCCTTGCGCAGCCAACCGGTCCGCAAATTGGCGAGCCTGCGCCTGATCGTAATAGCCCCGGTAACTGATACAACCCACCACCGGGAAACACCAGGTATCCAGCTGCAACGACAACTCGGGTGCCGCGAACACATTCCAAACCGCAAAAGGACGCTTTAAATCGGCATAACTGCGATAACTCCGGTTGTCGGGCAAACCGAGTTCCTTTGAGGCAAAGCTGCGTATGTCCTGGACCAAGAGCAACCGTTCACGCAGTGCGGGGGCAGTGGCCGGGTCGGCCAGCCATTCCTGCAGGGGCCTCGCCTCAGCCAAAACATGCAAATGGCCGCGCAGGGCCTGCCAGCCGTAGCCGACAGGTTCTGATAGGCGCGCTGGAGCACACGCACTAAGCGCGCTCAGCATCACCAAGACAAGAACCCAGCGCATGTCGCCTAGGCCACAAAATCAGCGGAACACTTCGCTATGCGAGCCGAGTCGAACCAAAATCAACAACTCCATGCCGACCTTCCGATAAATCAATAGCAGGTCAGGTTTTAGGTGACGTTCTCGATGGTCGACCCAATCACCATTCAAATCGTGGTCGCGAAAACG
>RFPW01000386.1 GCA_009925965.1 Betaproteobacteria bacterium | reverse complement strand
TGAATGGCGGCGACTTGCGAAGCCGACAATTGAGCAAATTGAGCTGAGGTCAGTGCCGTTACTTGAGTCGTCGTCAGCGACTGCACCTGTTGTGTCCTTAGCGCAGCAACCTGAGTCGCCGCCAGCGCAGCGACAGCGTCCCCTGAAAGTGCAACCAAACCAGTCAACATCAAACCAGACGTTAGCGTATCTATCGACAAGGCCCGAACGGTCGCGAGCGCGCCAATTTGGCTCGTCAAGAGGTTCACCAACTGCGCCGACGTGAGGACCGCGTATTGCGACGTCCTCAGTGCCTGGAGTTGTTGAGTATTCAGCACCCCGACCTCAATGGCCGTCAGCCCGTTGACTCCATCCACTGTCAGGTTGTCAACCTGAGAAAGCCCACGGATGTCCCCCCCGATTGCTGCTACCTGCGCCCCACTAAGCGCCGCAACCTGCGACGTCAGTAGCGCATCGAAGTGGCGGGTTGCCAACGCATCGATTTGGGCGGTGGTCATGGCCCTGAACTGGCCGACCGTAAGAGCCTGCGACTCATCTGTTGTCAACGCAGCAACCGAAGCTACGGTCATCCCAACAATTGAGCCCTCAGTAATTGACCGAATATCTCCGGAGCCAATGGCAACCGCAGCACCCGTCGAAAGGGCTGCCACCTGATTCGCAGAAAGCTGAGCAAATTGCGCCGAGGTCAGCGCCGTGACCTGGGTCGTTGTGAGTGACTGGACCTGTGCAGTCCTCAGCACCTCTATCTGCCCCAGCTGGAGCGCCGCAACCGTATCACCGGAGAGCGCGACCAACCCAGTCAACATCAAGCCGGACGTCAGCGCGTTGGCGCTCAAGCCCCGAATATCGTCTGTTGCAATCGCGGCAATCTGGCCGGTCAACAGATTGACCAGTTGCGCAGAGGTCAGTACGGCATATTGCGCTGGCCTCAGCGCCTGGATCTGAGTCGTACTGAAGGATCCGACTTCGGTTGCGGTAAGGCTCTGAGCCGCGAAGTCGCTCAGGCTGCTCACCAGCGATAGCCCATGGATATCGCCTCCGATCGCTGCGACTTGCGCCCCGCCAAGTACAGCGACCTGGTTAGTTCCCAGCGCACCAAACTGCCCGGTCGTCAGCGCATCGATCTGAGACGTCAGCAAGACGCCAAACTGTGATGGCGTTAGAGCCTGAACCTCGTCCGTGGTGAGTGCGGCCATGGATGAGGCCGTCTTGCCGATTAGTGCAGCTTCCGTAATGGAGCGAATGTCTCCCGACCCAATTGCAATGACACCAGCAGACTGAATTGAGGCCACCTGCCCACTCGAGAGCTGTGCGAACTGAGCAGAGGTCAGCGCAGTCACCTGCGTCGTCGTCAGGGAACGAATCTGTTGAGTAAGGAGTGCGGCCACTTGGCTCGGCTGGAGCGCTGCGACCGCGTCGGCAGAGAGAGCAACCACGCCAGTCAACATCAAGCCGGACGTCAGCGCGTT
>RFPW01000385.1 GCA_009925965.1 Betaproteobacteria bacterium | reverse complement strand
GTGGTATCGGTCTGTGCTGTTTTTTGGAGGTCGCCGGCGGGATCCTCGAAGAACCTGCCGATCTGCGTTTCCCCGCCAATGGCGAAATCCACTTGCATCTGGGTGCCCAAGCGATGGGCCAGGGACATCTGGCGACCTATCCGGCACTGGTTGCTGGGCGTCTCGGAATCGACCTGGCTCGGATTCGTCTGATTGCCGGGGATAGTGACGCGACTCCGGGACTGGTCGCGACAGTGGCATCCCGATCGACCATGATGGCGGGAAGCGCTACGGCCCTGGCCTGCGATGAAGCGATCCGACGCGGCCGCCTAATCACCGCCCATCTGCTGGAGGTTGATGTGGCTGACATCCTCTTCCAGGCGGGCCGATTCACCCTGGTGGGGACGGATCGCTCGATCGCCCTGCTTGACCTTGCCAAGCAGATGGCGGCCGTCGAAAACCTGCCGCCGGAGCTTCCAACCAGCCTCGACAACGTCGCGCTCTTCACCTCAAGGGCGATGACCTATCCGAATGGAGCGCATGTGTCCGAGGTGGAAATCAACCCCGACACGGGCGAGATCCAGATCCTACAACACACCGCCGTCGATGATGTGGGGACCGTACTTAATTCCGACATCGTCAATGGTCAGATCATGGGTGGAGTTCTACAGGCCCTCGGTCAGGTGTTGGGCGAACAACTGGTCTACGACGTCGACGGTCAGTTGCAGACCGCTTCGCTGATGGACTATCCAGTGCTGCGGGCCGACGTCAGCCCGAACTTTGTGCTCGAGCACCTGGAGATCGCTGCCCAAAGCAATCCGCTCGGGGTTAAGGGCGCGGGAGAGTCAGGCGTTGCTGGTGCACTTCCCGCCGCGGTCAACGCCATCCTGCATGCGCTTTCGTATCGCGGGATCCAGCAGATGGACCTGCCATTCACTTCCGGGCGGGTCTGGGCAGCACTGCATCGCAGCTGAAGAGGTCCTTCAGAGTTCGAGGATAGTTCGAGCGACCATGGCGTGAATGCCCTTGTTGCCGTCGACCAACTGAGTCACATGCAAATCACACGCAAGGCTGCAGAAGACATAACACTCTTCGGCGGTCCATGGCTTGATCTCCTGCAACCAGCCAATCATGTTGCGAAGCGCTTGCTTTGCCGCGATGTCCAGGTCCGAATCCATCCCCATTGCAATGTAGTGACTCGACGTAATTGCCCGCGGGAAGTTCAGCGATTTTTTGTGAAGGATGACTTCAAAACGTCCTTTCAGGCACGTTTCCAGAGCAGTTAAGCACACCTCCCCGTCCCCCTGAACGGCATGTCCGTCGCCAATCGAAAAATTGGCTCCGGGTACAAACACAGGCAGGAACAGCGAGGTGCCAGCCGTAAACTCCTTGTTATCAATATTGCCGCCGTATTCGCGGGGCTCGACCGAAGACACGACTCCATAGGCAGGGGGCGGCGCCACCCCAATGATTCCAAAGAAAGGATTCAC
>RFPW01000384.1 GCA_009925965.1 Betaproteobacteria bacterium | reverse complement strand
ACGGCCAACACGCGTAGGCGGGATGCTTCCACGAGGTCAGTCAGCACGCCGTCCTCGTTAAGCCGGCGTGCGATGGTTGCTTCGTTGTGGCCTTGCTCCACGAAGGCGCGGTAAATATCCTGCACAATGCTGACCTCATCGGCCGGCCCAGGACGCAGAACAACGCGATCAGTCCGCAGGCTTTTTTGTTCGCCACGGCGCAATTCACCCTTGGCCTCGCCTGACTGGTCGAGCAGCACGCGGCGCAGCCCGAAGCCGGCGGCGCCGCCCTGGCGATAGCCAAGTTCGATCAGCCTGCACTGCCCGGCAAAGACCTTTGCGGAGAGCTCCCGGCTATATTCGCCAGCCATGGCGCGCTTGACGCCCTTGACGATGGTGGCGACCGGCGAGCCATCATTGTCGAACTGCTCGGCACAGTAGATGACCTTGAGCCCGGCCTGCTTGCAGAGGAACTCGTAGTAGGCGCTCTCGTCGGCGTCTTGGAAGCGGCCCCAGCGGCTGACGTCGTAAACCAGGATGAACTCGAAATCGACGCGGCGGGTGCGGACGTCCTCGAGCAGCCGTTGCAGTCCCTCGCGTCCACCGATGTTCAGCCCGCTTTTACCCTCATCGGCATAGGTGTGGACGATATCGATCCCATGGCGCTCGGCATACTCTTTGATGCGATCGGCTTGGTTCTCGGTCGAATACTGTTGATGCTCGGTTGACATACGCACGTATTGGGCTGCGCGGCGCGGTGGGGCAGCAGGGGGTATGGTGGCATGCATGCGGATATGTGCACCGTCTCGAGCTATCAATTGTCTGGTTCGAGTAAACGTTGTCATAGAATATAGCAAGTTCTTATCTTGGCGATTGCCAATAATATCTGTCAAAAATGAAGTTTATTATCTAAATCGCATTATTGTAATCGGCTTGGTAGGCCGCTCTTGATTGCGTTTGCGTCTTCCTGACCGAGTTCGCTTTTGATCAAGGACAGCATGCCGTCAATCTCTTGTATGTAGAGCAAGCGGATCGCGTCCCAACCCACATAGTTGGGCGGGCGATAGGTCACCCACCCCTCGCCGGCATCGGCGCAAGCCTCGGGACCGCCCCTCACCGAAATCCAGAGCAGGATGAGCCCCAAAGGCTCAGCACCTTCAGCCTCGCAAGTGCGGCAAATCGACGCCTTGAGCCAGGGGAAATGCCCGGCGTAGCGCCGTAGATTGCCGCGGGAAAAGCAAACGACGCACTTTTTGGGCATTATTCGGTTTGAAATACTCAATGGCGCCCCTCCAATTTCGACACTGAGGCACCTTGCAAATACTTGGATATTATTCAAGTGAGAAGTGCGGTCCGCATGCTGGTCGGCGATTTTATCTTGCCAGTCATCACGAGCTCCTCCCCCTGGGTGGTCGACGGGCTGGGCGGCGCAGCGATCGCCACCGCCATCGCCGGCGTGCAGCGCATTCACCTGTCGCTGTCGGACGACGC
>RFPW01000383.1 GCA_009925965.1 Betaproteobacteria bacterium | reverse complement strand
ACAAGACAGTTTTTGAGAATGGGGACTGAGGCTTGGACGCAGGAGCCTTTGTCCTAGCCTGTTTAGACCGCGCAATGCGCGATCTCTGGTTGCGGGGGTAGGATTTGAACCTACGACCTTCGGGTTATGAGCCCGACGAGCTGCCAGACTGCTCCACCCCGCGTCCGTTTAAGTGGTCGAAGATAGCCCCATTCGAGGTTGAGCGCAAGTCGGCTTTCTCCACGCTACACTGCAAGCTCGAGGGAGCGATGCTGACCATGAAGTTCTGTTCCGATTGTGGCTCCGCCGTCCAGCTGCGGATTCCCGCCGATGACACTCGTCCGCGCGCCATTTGCGATGCCTGCGGAGTCATCCATTACCGCAACCCCAAGATGGTCGTTGGTACGATCCCCGTTTGGGATGAGCAGGTGTTGCTGTGCCGCCGAGCGATCGAGCCTCGCCATGGATTCTGGACGCTACCGGCCGGATTTCTCGAGCTTGGTGAGACCACCGGTGAAGGCGCCTGCCGCGAAACGGTCGAAGAGGCCGGAGCCAACATCGAGCTCGGTGCCGCGTTTTCAATGATCGACATCCCACACGTCGAACAGATTCATTTGTTTTATCGTGCCCGATTGCTCGACCTCGACTTCGCTCCAGGCGTCGAGAGCCTCGAAGTCCGTTTGTTTAGCGAAAGTGATATCCCCTGGAAAGATCTGGCATTCAGAACGGTTAGCCAAACTCTACGATGGCATTTTGAGGATGTCCACGCCTCGAAAGACTCCGGCGCCGACTTGGGGCCAACCGTACTTCGCGTTAGTTCGATCAACCCGCAACGCGGATGAAGCTTGCCTGGGTCGCCCCGGGGCAAGCCCTACCGTCGCCCCACACTGCACTCACTGAGCCGCCGGGGCTCGTGGCGGCCGGACTCGACCTATCGCCTGCCCGACTGCTCGAGGCGTATGGTCAAGGCATGTATCCCTGGTACTCGGACGGGCAACCGGTGCTGTGGTGGTCGCCCGACCCCCGCATGGTTTTGTTTCCGGAAGAATTTCGAATCTCGAATTCACTCAAGCAGCGACTGCGTCGTGCTCAGCAACGCGGGCTCTGGGAATTCACGGTCGATCAAGCGTTTGAATCCGTGATGCGGGCCTGCGCCGAACCCCGCCCCGATCAGGATGGCACCTGGATTACCGAAGACATCCTGATGGCGTATGTGGGCTTGCACCGCCAAGGCATCGCCCACTCGGTTGAAGTCTGGGCCAGGTCGACGCACACCCTGATCGCAGGCTTATATGGTGTCTCGATCGGTCGGATTTTTTTTGGTGAATCGATGTTTACGCGCGCGAGCGATGCCTCAAAGGCCGCTTTAGCCGTCCTTGTGCAGCAGTTGCAGGCCTGGGGATTCGAGCTGATTGACTGTCAGCAGCAGACACGGCATCTGGCATCGATGGGTGCGCGCCCTATCGCTCGGGACCATTTTCTGCATATCCTTGCGCAGGCGTCCCGAT
>RFPW01000382.1 GCA_009925965.1 Betaproteobacteria bacterium | reverse complement strand
AGATTGACGGCAGCCAGTTCAATCTCAACCTGATGGCCTTGCTCGTCACGCAAAACCGTAGAAAACCGTCTCATCACACCATGCTGACGGGCATTGGCCATCAAAACCCGCAAATCGACGCCGGCCCCATCGAGCCAGCGGTCCAGAGACTGGCCCTGAATCGTCGATTCGGCGCTCACCTGAACCAAATTCGCAAATGCTGCATTCGCGGCGAGAATCCGGCCATTGAGGTCGGTGCGGACGATGGACTCCGGAGACTGTTCGGCAACAGCCGCCAACGACGGGCCGTGCTCGGTGTCAATCGCGGCCCCAGGCGTTAACGCAGAGTTGCCCAGAAAAGGCGCAACACGCACCAATGCGAGCGCAAATCCATCTTCGCGAAAAGGCGTCGCGGTAACGAGAAGAGCAGTACCGTCAAGACCATGAACCCGCGCTTGATCGGGTCGACCGCTCACTCTGACTCGAGCCAGTAGGGCACGCATGGCGTCAGCCCCTTGAGGATCAAGGCCGTCGCCCCATGTGCCAGCCCCACGACGGCGGGTCACCGCCGGCAACAGGATGTCAGCGGCCGGGTTCGATTCAAACACCCGCCCTGTGAGCGAATCGACCACCATCAAGGGGTCAACCGATGATTGAAACAGCATGCGCTGACGCGACTCGGCCTGCCTGCGCTGCTTCTCTTCGCGATCTGCGGATTGTTGAACCTCAAGCAACCGACGCTGGAGCTCAGCCATTTCCTGCAAGTCGCGGCCCACTGCGACCATGCTCCCGTCCGCACCCAGCGGCACGACCCGATACATCACCGGAACGTTCTCAATGCCATCACGTCCTGGATGATTTAAATGCCGCCAGCGAGTGGTTTTACCCGCTTGCGCATCACGCTGCATCGCCTCGACCTTCGGGCGGCTTTCTACCGAAACAACGTCAGACCACGACTGTCCGATCCACTCGGCCCATTGATTCTCTTGACGAATCCCGACCCGCCTCAGGAATTCGCATGATCAGACGTTGCTCGCGAGCGCGCTCTTAGTCGCTCTGCCTCGCGTAACGCCTCGTGTGGATCACCAGCAGTGGCGTCTGCGCCGACCAGGGTTAGCAGGCCCGGTCGATCAACAAACTGCGCACCACCCACCAAAAAGCCGACGCCTGGATTACAGGAAGCCTGGCGCAATCTTTTTAGGGTAAACGATAGGGAATCAAGGTGGCGGTCACAAGACGCTGAAAGTCCAATGACCTCAAACCATTCAACAGAAACAATCTGTTCCAGCTCTTGCAATGAGAGCCCAACGCCGTCACGAACCTGCCAACCAGCTCCCCGGAAGAACCCCCCGACCATGGTCATGCCAATTCGATGAAGATCGTCCGGCAATCCGGCCAGGAAGATTCGGCCAACTGCAGCGTTGCCGGACCATTCAGCAGCGACTTCCGCTTCAAGCGAGGGCATCAATTCACGCAATGCGGCCTCAAAAACGCCGGTAGCGAAAGTGACTTCAAC
>RFPW01000381.1 GCA_009925965.1 Betaproteobacteria bacterium | reverse complement strand
AGGTTCTTCGCATGGGTCCTTCCTGGCACGGAGGTCACGGTTAAGTCTGCCCATGTCGACGCGCCCGGACGCCAGCGTTTCGCCGATTTGGTGACCGCTTCACTAGATCCATTTACGGCGGGACCGCGTGAGCAGAACTTGAGGATTCCCTTGCCCTCAGGTTGTCTGATTTCGTCGGATCCTGACAAGCGGACGCCTTGGTTTCGCAAGCGCGGCGGGACCGCATTGACCGCTGGATTGGAGCGTTGGGAGGCCGTCGATACCCTGTCACTGCACCTCCCGGTACGACGTGGTTTGCTGGTTGGGCAATGCGTTGACCTCGAGACACCGCTCGGTTGGGGATCGGCGCAGGCAAATTCAGATTCGACCCTGGCGCCCAAGAACATTGCGTCTCGAACAGCAGGGACAGGGCGCGGTGAGATTCTGAATCCACAGCCGAGCCTTTGGGTCAATCCCCGTTCGAATGCACTGGCAGCCGATGATCAGGCAACCTTGTTTGGATATTCCGGCCTGATTGCCGTTCGAGATTTGGTCGGTGGTGAGGGAGGCGGAGGCGGGGGTGCCTTGAATCCGACTGCACGGGTAACCGTCTTGGCCCGTAGCGAGTCAGCGAACCTTCGAACCGCTTCAAGGCTCGGCTTCGGTAGCGGACGCATGGCACTGGCTGAGCCTCTGGCGGGTGGACGGCTTTGGGCTCTGGGGACCGCCGAGGTGTATTTCCATCGGCCTGCAGCGGCGCCAGACCGGATTGAGTACGCCAGTCTTTGGAACCCTTATTGGCATGTGCGGATGGTGCCGACGCCAGCGGGGCAGCAACTGGCCGCTCTCGCATTGATTCAGGGCGGTGGGATGCAGGCGGCCCAACCATGATCGAGACGATCCTCTTTTCGATGGTCATGGTGCCGTTCTTCGTCTTCACGGTCTGGTTGGGGAATTTGGCAGACTTGCGACTTCAAACCGGGGAGGCGGCCCGTCAACTGGCGTTCGAATGCACGGTCCATACGCCCGAGTGTGTTGGAACTGCGGACTCCCGGGACTTGAACCAAGCGGTTCGAATTCGGAGTTTTGCGAGCGTTACGGGGCCGGTGGATGGGAAAGCTGGGGTTCGGGGCGCTCGCTTGGCTCAATCGGATCATCGGGATCGTCGCGGATCCGCTCTTCTGGAGCGCTACGAGGACATCGGGATACGGGTTGAACCGTCGCGTTTCGATGCGGGCCTCTCGCAGGCGCTCGGTCAGGCTGGGCGCTCGATGGCCAACGCGGCCGAGACGCTATCGAAGGTTTCGGGCCCAGACCATTTTGGGCTCTCCCTGACCGGTGGATTAGCCGTTGCCAAGGTCGAAACCATGACCTCCGCACGTTCCACATCAAGTTCCGCGCCAGTGTCCAACATCGGTTTCAGCGCCAGCAGTCCCGCGCGTTGGATGAGCGGCGGATGGCGCGACGGCCTCGACCCCTGGCCGGTCCGCTTACAAGCGCGAGCCGCCATTTTGACCGATCCGTGGGCCGCATCTAT
>RFPW01000039.1 GCA_009925965.1 Betaproteobacteria bacterium | reverse complement strand
CATGTAGTCAATTTGGGCGCCGTAATAGCCTGTGCCCATGGCTGAAAATGGCCCAATCCGACTGCTTGGGATCGGGAAATACTGAGTTTCGGCGCTTAGCGCAAGCTGCGGAAGTCCCACTGTCAATCCCAACGCAACGGCGGTGGCCAAACAGAGCTTTTGGATACATTTTCTAATCACGGCCATTTCCTTGTAAGGTATTGAGAAACCAAATCAATCCACTAGACTTTTTCATGTACGCATCCAAAGAGATTGATGGAGCGAATCCACAAACCACTTTTGTAACTAGACCGACAAAAACAGATAAATCTATTTCGCCGATTTTTTTGCAGCAGAACATGACTATTTAGCAACGTTGCGATCGTGTTAAAGCGCAAACCCAACAGATCCCGGGGCTTTGTATAGCATGAAACAAAATGTGAAAAAAGTCAGCATTTACCCTAATCAAGATGATGAAAGGACATGCGGAGTTAGCCACCTGAATGGGACAGTCCTTGCTTGGCAGATTTAAAGCGCCTGCGCGTATAGCCGTCTGCCAGTCAGTCGATTTGCAAACCCGTGGGTCTTCGGTCGCGGTCGCCTTCGAAGCAACCGAGCCCGCGACATCGGCCAGATCAGACGCCTCGGCGCCCGGTTCATTTGGGCGGCTGTCTGATTCAGATCACGATTTCCGACCACGCGCCGACAACGTTCTCCGAGGGCATGGCTGCCGAAACCTTGGAGCGTGACGCCGGCGTCATCAACATGCCCATCGAGTCCCGTTATCCGGCGCGGCAATCGAATTGCTTCGGACGACGCCCAAGTTCGACAACCGGGCACGATCCGAGCAGGCTGAGCGTGCGGACAGGCTGCTCTCCAGGTTAACGCCTGGGGGGCCCAACTCATAAAGTGATAAGGGGTTTTCATGGCCACCACGGAATCACCCCAAAGACAACCGCCGGAGGGCTTCTACCCGGCCCTAAGTTCTTTGATTGAGAGCGCTGGCACTTATGTGTTCACCAAAGACCCGTCGGGTCGATACACCTACGCCAATAGCCAAATCGAGAAACTGTTTGATGTAGAGCTGGTACGCATTATTGGCGCGACAGATGGGGATTTCTTTCAAGCCGAGCTTGCGCAATCGATGCGCGAACATGATCTCAAGGTCCTGCAGACCGAGGCGACGTTCGCGGGCGTTGAAAGCGGCGTCATCCTCTCGACCAGTGTGTTTACGACGTTTCGGACCGTCAAAGCACCGCTCTATGATCGACAAAATCGTGTGATCGGGCTGTGTGGGATCGCCACTGATGTGTCTGAGAACATCAATCTCAAGTCCGTTATTTCCAAAAAAGAGCAGGAATTCAGGCTTCTTGCGCAATCCGCTCTCGGGATGGCTTGGAGCGCACTGCCAGACGGCACTGGCGTTTACTTTAGTGAGGCCTGGCTTGATTACAGTGGTCTGACTGCTCAAGAGTGCTACGGCCACCGATGGGACCAGTTGGTTCACGAAGACGATGCGCAACTCGCCCAGGATCAGTGGAACAAGGCGCTGAAGAACCGAAGCGAGTATGCGATCGAGCTTCGCTTACGAAAGCACGACGGCAGCTACGGATGGTGGTTTATGCGCGCTGTCCCAGCGTTCGGTCTGGACGGCGCGATTAGCAAATGGTTTGGTACCAGTACCGACATCCACAATTTCAAAATTATCGAGCAGACGCTTCTCGGTGACCGCGCCATTCTGCAGTCCGTGATTGATTCGGTGCCTGCGCAGATATTTGCCTTCGACCTCAAGCAAAGGGTGCTGTTCGCAAACGAGGCCATGGCGTCTTTCTACGGACACAAGACGCAAGACATCCTCGGGCAGGACGCCTCCATTTTTCTCTCGCCCGAGGAACTGGAAAACACCGCCAAAGAGGACGCCGACATCGCGAGAACCGGGCGAACCTCGACACGAGAGCGACCCGTGCACAGCCAGTCTCATGGCGAACCAAGAATTCTCCTGAGCACCAACTTCCCTTTGCACAACCTCGCTGGAGAAATCATTGGAATCGGTGGCGTTGCGACTGATGTGACGGCAGCTCGCCGGGCTGAGAATGAGCTTGCGATCGCTGCAACGGTCTTTGAATCTGCGCTGGGTGTTCTTGCCGTCAATCCAGAATTCAAAATTCTAAAAGTCAACACGGAATTCATCCGTATGACGGGGTACTCCGAGCAAGAGCTGATTGGCAAAACCCCCGAAATGTTCGTGCCCACTGTCCTGGATCGCAGCATCTATTTGGGCATACTGGACTTCCTCAAGAGCGAGGGTCATTGGGAGGGAGAACTCAAAAGTCAGCGCAAGAACAAGGAGATCTACCCTCTGCACATGAGCGCAACTGCGGTCAAAGATCCACGAGGCAAGACCACGAACTACGTGCTCCGCTTCACAGACATCACAGCGAAAAAAGCAGCTGCAAAGGAAATGCAAGCGCTTGCATTTAACGACCATCTAACGGGCTTACCAAACCGTCGCTACCTGGCGCGGTACCTCAAGCGCGGGTTAGCCGCCAGCCACCGCAGCAAGGATATGGGAGCACTGCTTTTTATCGATCTTGATAATTTCAAGTTAATCAACGACAGCCTTGGCCATTCAGTCGGAGATCTGCTTTTGAAGCAGGTCGCCACACGGCTGAAGAATTGCGTGCGTCAAGGCGATCTGGTTGCCAGACTTGGGGGGGATGAGTTCCTGATCATTCTCACCAGACTTGGCAGGGAGCCCATCGAGGCCGCAGTGCGTGCGGAGGCAGTGGGCGAGAAGATTCTATTCGAATTGAACGAATCATTTCACGTGGAATTACACATCCATCACTGTAGCGCCAGCATGGGGGTCACGATCTTTCGGGAAAGCGAGGCCGAACTCGAGGAGCTTCTGAAACAGGCCGATATCGCGATGTACGAGTCCAAGCACGACGGACGAAACCGCCTGAAATTTTTCAATCCCTCCATGGAACTCGTTATTCAGGCGCGGGCTAAGACCGAAGGAGAACTCAGGGAAGCAATCAAGAGCGATCGATTCCAGATTTACTACCAACGCCAAGTCGACCGAGACCTCAAGACCTTAGGGGCCGAAGCTCTGCTTCGATGGAATCATCCGACGCAAGGAATCGTCTCCCCGAAACACTTCATCGATATTGCTGAGCAGACTACTCTCGTCATACCAATTGGTCAGAACGTCTTACGGCAAGTTTGCAGTCAACTGAAAGCGTGGGAAAAAAGTCCCGAAACTCGCGACCTTTGTGTGGCGATTAACGTGAGTGCGCCTAGATTTCGGGGCGAAGGTTTCGTTGACGAGGTGCTGGGTACCGTGCAGCAATATGGAGTGAACCCGAAACTCATCAAATTCGAGTTGACTGAGCGAGTTTTGCTGGACGATCACGAGGAGGCCAGCGCAAAGATGCAGCTCTTGCGAAAAGAGGGATTCGAGTTTGCCCTGGACGACTTCGGAACCGGGTACTCGTCACTGCAGTACTTGCAGAAACTCCCGATTGGGCAGCTAAAGATCGATCAGTCTTTCATCCGGGACATCGCGCTCGACAGTCAAGATCGCACCATCGTTCGGACCATCATCTCAATGGCGTCCACACTGGGGCTCGAGTGTATTGCTGAGGGGGTGGAAACCGAGGAGCAACTGCAATTATTGATCGAGGACGGCTGCGATCAATTTCAGGGCTATCTTTTCGACAAGCCCCAACCAGTCGAGCAGTTCGAGGCCATGCTGAGGGCAGCTGCAACACCCGGGGCGCGAGGGATGGCTGCAGCGCCATAGAAACCGGCCAGTTTGTCTCTATGTACTGTTTTTAGACTCCAACGGTGTTGTCGCCGGCCGGCCCTCAGCGTCCTTCGAAGCTCGGCGCACGTTTTTCAACGAAGGCCGCAGCCGCTGACTTGTGATCGGCCGTCTCGAAGGTGCGGATCATGTGGATCGCCTCGGCGTCCAGCACGTCTGACAAGGACCCGCGCAGCCCGATGTTCAGATTGCGCTTCATGTAGCCGACAGCGATGGTCGGCAGCGCCGCCAGCTCGGCGGCCCAGGCCCGGGCCGCCTCGGCCAGTTGCGCAGCGGGCACCGCGCGGTTCACCAAGCCAATGCGCTGGGCTTCGGCGCCACTGAGCACCTGCCCGGTGAAGTACATTTCGCGCGCCTTGGCTGCACCGACCAGGTGGTTGAGAAAGTAGCTGCCGCCAAAGTCGCCAGACAGGCCGATCTTGGAGAACGCGGTGGTGAGCTTGGCATCCTCGGACGCGATGCGCATGTCGCAGGCCAGGGCAAGCGACAGGCCGGCACCCGCCGCTGGGCCGGGGATCACCGCGAGCGTGGGCTTGGGCATCTCGTGGAGCCAACGGCTGACTTCCATGCGCGTACGTACATCGGTCACCCGGTGGTCGAAGGTCATGGTCGACGCCTCGCCGCTGGCACGCCGTGCAAAGCCCTTCACGTCGCCGCCCGAGCAGAACGCTGCCCCCGCGCCGGTGAGCACCACCAGGCGCACAGCCGGGTCGTTGGCCAGGCGCGGCAAGGCCTCGTAAAGGCCGTCGAACATCGCGGTCGACAGCGCGTTGCGCGCTTCGGGGCGGTTCATGGTCAACGTGGCGACGCCACCCTCAATCGTCTCCAACAGGTCCTGGCTCATGGTGTTCTCCGGTGGTTTGTGTGAACAGGGGGCGGGCCTCTGTCAGGCGGGTGAATCATGGCACTTGCTGCGTCCGGCAGCGCCAGGCACATGATCAGCTGCTTTCAAGCATCTCTTCGATCTGCCCAAGGCGCTCTTTGCCGAAGAACATCTCCTTGCCGATGAAGAACGTCGGAATGCCAAACGTCCCGCGTTCGACCGCCTTTTCGGTGTTGTCGATCACGGCCTGTTTGATGGCCGGATCCTGCGCTTTTGCGGCAAGGGACTCCGCATCGAAGCCGGCCTTGGTCAGCACCGCAGCAACCGCTGCGGCATCGGAAACGTCGAGCTCTTGTTCCCAGATTGCTGGTGTCATGGCATCGATGAACTTGATCTGGTCATCGCCTGGCAGCGACACCAGCATCCGCAGCAGGTTGATCGAGTTAAACGGGAACTTGGGATTCATCTTGAATCGATGGAGGCCGTGTTTTGCGATGAAACGCTGCATTTCCAAACTGGCGTAGTCGTTCTTGCCCTTCACTTCTGCATCGCGGATGAAGGGTGGCGCATTGCCGGTCAGCTTGTGCATCCCGCCAAGGAATGCCGGCGTGATTTTGACTTGCGCACCCTGCCGTGCGGCGACCGCGCGCAGCGGTTGCCACACCAGATAGGCGTTGGGGCTCACGAAGTCGAAGATCAATTCAATGGTTTTAGTCATCGTCATCCTCTTATTTGATGTCGGGGTTGGAGGCATGGTTCCACCACGCCAAGTCTGAATGGGCGCGCAGGTCCATCTCAAAGGTCCAGGCCGAACGGTGCTGGTGCGCGAGGTAGAAGTAGGAGTTGGCCACTTCGGCGGGTACCAGCAGGCCGTCGTTATCCAGACCCTTCTTCTGGCGCAGCGCCTCGAAGCGCTCGGGGCCGAGCATCTTGCCCAGGGTGTCGGGTGCGTCCACCGCGCCGTCAATGACGATGTGCGCGACATGGATGCCCTTGCTCGCGAACTGGGCGTTCAGCGACTGGCACAGCATGCGCCGCCCCCCCATGGCCGCGGCATGCGAATGCTGGCCGGCATTGCCGCGCATCGCGGCGGTTGCCGAGGTGACCAGTAACACCCCCTTACCGCGCTGCTCCATGTATGGAAACAGGACTTGCGCCAGACGGAACAGGCCGAAGGTGGCCATGCGCCAGCCCATCTCGAACTGCTTCAGCGTGGTGCTCGCGAGACCACGGTCGCCGATCTGCGCACCCAGGTTGAACAGCGCCACGCCGATCGGGCCGACCTCGGCCTCGATGTGGGTGACCAGTTGCTCGATGCTGCCTTCCTCCACCGCATTGAGCATGAATCCGGTGGCCGAGCCACCCTCAGCTTCGATCTCGGCTACCAGTCGGTCCAGGCCGGCCTGGTCGGTACGCCGCGCCAGGCAGGCGTGGTAGCCCTCACGGGCAAAACGTTTGGCGACATTGCCGCCGATGCCGGCGCCGGCGCCCAGGATCAGGCAGACGGGCTTGTTCATGAGGTGCTCCTCAGCCTTGATGGCTTGGCGTCTTGTAGTTGTGGACTGATCAGTTCAGAATATACCGGGACGACGATACCAACCATAACTCATGGGTATCCCTCATTTTCGATAGCCGCCTCACTTCCGCAACCATGGGACGTCCTGTTGAATTCGATCGACCCACCGCGGTAAATCGCGCGCTGGCACTGTTCTGGCGCCAGGGCTACCAGGCCACCTCGCTGGCCGACCTGCTGCCAGCCATGGGCATTTCGCGCAGCAGCTTTTACGCGGCCTTCGGCGACAAGCGCGGCTTTTTCATCGAATGCTTGGACCTCTGGGCTGCCCGCACGCTGCAGTTGCTGAACGATCAGCGAAACGGGTTGCCCCCAATCGACGCTCTACAGAAATTCTTCGAGCGTAGCGTTGCCGAAGCACTCGGCCCCAAAGTCAACTGGGGCTGCATGCTGGTCAATACTGTCCTGGAGATGTCCGGTGTCGATGATGAACTCGCAACTCGCGCCAGCACCCATATGGCCGACATGGAGCGAATCTTCCAGGACAGCTTGCAAGACGCAGGCGCCACCCCCGCGCAGGCCGAAAAAATGGCCGCCATGCTGATGCTGTTCAACGAGGGCATCCGCGTCTCCAGCCGTCGCCGATTGCCCGAGGCCCAGCAACTTCAATCGATTTCCACCACCTTCGGCCTGGTGCGCAGCGCACTGGCATGAGCACCTCCACACCACTGCCGCCCAAGCAGTTCAAGACCGTTAACGGCCACCAGAGATCCCCAAACGCTTTAAACCAATGCTGATCCGGAGTTTGTCCAAGGACGATGCCGCTCCCTATCGGGCGCTAATGCTTGAGGGCTACACGCTCGCTGCCGATGCCTTTACCTCAGTAGCCGAGGAGCGCGCGACTGAACCATTGGCCTGGTGGGAGCGACGGATTGAGGACCCAGGTGGGATGAGCCGAGCCTTCGGTGCCTTTGAGAACAATCACCTCGTGGGCGCCGTGGCGGTCGAGTACTCTGCGAAAGCGAAAACTCGCCATAAGGCGGTGATCGTCGGCATGTACGTATTAGTTGCTTATCGCCAGCGTGGGGTCGGATTTGCCCTGCTTAAGGAGCTCATTGCCCAGACCCGAGCACGCCAATGGGTGACGATGGTGACCCTGACAGTGACCGAAGGCAATGAACCGGCAACCAGGTTGTATGAGTCGATGGGCTTTAAGTCGTTCGGCATTGAACCCATGGCTGTCTTTACGGGGACAGAGTACAAATCCAAGAGCCATATGTACTTGACCTTTGATTAAGTGGTGCAGTTACCAATGGTCTCTTCACGCCTGCCCACCTTGTTTGTTTCGCACGGTGCGCCCACATTTGCGCTATCACCTGGTCGGAACAGCAGCCCGATTAAAGCGTCTCGAACGTCGGTTGGCTTTGATTTGGCTGCCAGATTCAACCTTTGGGGGCTTTGCCTCTAGGTCACTGGCGCCGGGTTGAACAACACCAAGGCGTTGTGTAGCTTCCACTGCTCTGCGTAGGTTTTTTTTCGGCCGCTGGCCACGTCCAGGAGGTAGTGAAACAACTCCCAGCCGACCTCGTCGATCGATTTCTGACCATCGGCAATTCGGCCGGCATTGATATCGATCAGGTCGTGCCAACGTCGAGCCAGATCGGTGCGCGTGGCCACTTTCACGACGGGCACGGGCGCAAGGCCATAGGGCGTACCACGCCCGGTGGTGAAGATGTGCAGGTTCATTCCAGCGGCCACTTGCAGGGTGCCGCAAATGAAGTCACTCGCTGGCGTAGCTGCGAAGGTCAAGCCCTTTTGTTTGAGTCGTTCTCCCGGAGCCAGCACCGCTTGAATAGGGGCGGTGCCCGACTTCACGATAGAGCCCATCGCTTTCTCGACGATGTTGGACAGGCCGCCACGTTTGTTACCCGGCGTGGTGTTGGCGCTGCGGTCAACCCGGCCACGGGCGAGGTAGCTGTCGTACCAGGCCATCTGATCCACGATGGCCTGGGCCACTTGCGAGTTCACCGCACGGGCGGTCAGTTGGTCTATGGCGTCGCGCACCTCGGTCACCTCCGAGAACATCACGCTGGCGCCAGTACGCACTAACAGGTCGCTGCAAAATCCCACCGCCGGGTTAGCCGTCAGGCCCGAAAATGCGTCACTTCCCCCGCACTGCACACCCACCACCAATTCACTGGCAGGCACGGTTTCGCGCCGGCGTTTGTTGAGTCTCTCGAGGTGTTGGCGGGCCTGCTCGACGATGGAGGCCAGCATGGACATGAAACCCACGTGCGCTTCGTTTTGCAGGCAAACCACATCGAGCGCTTCGCCGCGCTGGTCGTTGATGGGGATACTGCCGGCAGGCATAAGCCGCTCGGGCTGGAGTTTTTCGCATCCTAGACTGACCACCATCACCTCGCCCCCAAAATTCGGGTTCAGGCTGATGTTGCGCAAGGTTCGTATGGGGATCTCGGCCCCCTCGGCATCAATCGCCACGCCGCAGCCGTAAGCGTGTTCCAGGCCCACCACATCATCCACATGTGGGAACTGAGGCAACAGTTCTTGCTTGATGCGGTGTACCGCCAGGTCCACCACCCCGGCCACACATTGAACCGTGGTGGTGATGGCAAGAAGGTTGCGGGTACCCACCGAACCGTCGGCGTTGCGGTAGCCCTCGAAGCTGTAGCCCTCGAGTGGAGGAAGGGGATTGGGCGTGACGGTCGCCATTGGCAGATTGTCGAGATCGCGTGCCGCTGGCATTTTCAGCAATCGCTCATGTACCCAACTGCCAGCAGGTATTTCTTTCAAGGCATAACCAATCGGAATGCCATAGCGCAATACGGGTGCATCACTAGGGATATCGACCAACGCAACTTTGTGCCCTTGCGGGACGGAATCGCGCAAAATCAAACCGACACCGACCTCGGTACCCGCAAGAAGACCCCCATCATTGGCGATAATCGCCACATTATCTTGCGGATTAATTTGAATAATCAACGGCTTCACAAACGTCTCCTAACCGAAATCTAACCGTTTTGTGAAAATATGGCGCTGGGCGTTGAAACCGCAAGAGTGCAAACCCAATCTTATGAGGCATCCATCATGAAGCGTTTCTGGTTATTTTTTCTGATGGCATCCTGGTTCAGTACTGCCTACGCCTGGCCCGATAAACCGGTCACGCTCCTGGTGCCTTTCCCACCAGGTGGCTCGACTGATCTGATTGCTCGGACCCTGGCGCCCAAGTTGCAAGAGAAACTGGGCGGTAGCTTCATTATCGAAAACAAGGCGGGGGCCACCGGAACGATCGGGGCCGGCGTCGTGGCGCGCGCAGCGCCGGATGGGCACACCTTATTGGTTTCGTCACTCGGCCCTTATGTCATTGCGCCGCACCTCCTGGGCAAAGTGCCCTACGACGCACTCAAAGATTTCGAGTACATCTCCGTGGCGGTGCAGGCCCCCAATGTCTTGGTGGTACCGGCGGCGTCGCCCCATAAGTCGATGACCGACGTGATGGCCTACCAAAAGGCCAACCCCAACAAAATGACATTTGCTTCATCAGGGAACGGGAGCAGTGACCACCTGACCGCAGAGCTCTTCTGGCTGCAGACTGGCACCACCGGAATTCATGTGCCCTACAAGGGCGGCGGTCCGGTGATGATCGACTTGCTGGGTGGTCAGGTTGATTCCTCGTTCATGAATATCAATACCGCAATGCCGCAAATCATCGCGGGTAAATTGCGTGCGTTGTCGATTACCAGCGCCAAGCGTTCGCCGCTACTGCCTCAGGTACCGACCCTCGAAGAACTCGGTATCAATGAGGCCAACGTGACTTCCTGGCAGGCTGTTGCTGCGCCGCGGGGATTGCCGGCAGACATTAAAACCCGTCTGCATGCGGCTGTCGTCAATGCACTCAACGACTCTCAGGTGAAGCCCAAGTTACTCGAGTTGGGTTTCGAGATTGTCGCCAACACACCTGAGCAGTTCACGGCTTTCCAGGCAGCTGAGTTTGTCCGCTGGAAAAAACTCATCGAAGCTCGAAATATCAAGCCTGACTGAGATGAGCGTTTGCATTCCAACGAGCACGCCGTTCGTCGCGGCCCTGCGTGTGATCCCGGTTGCCGGGCATGACAGCATGTTGCTCAACCTCTCGGGGGCGCATGGCCCTTTCTTCACACGCAACTTGTTGATTTTGGAGGACAACGCCGGACGAATCGGTGTGGGCGAAGTGCCTGGTGGGGAAAAAATTCGTTCGACCTTGCAAGATTCCACGGAGATGGTCGTGGGCCACAAGGTGGGGGATCTGCAATCGGTTCTGAATCTCATGCGCACGCGATTTGCAGGCCGCGATGCCGATGGTCGGGGTCTGCAGACCTTTGATTTGCGAACCACTATCCATGCCCTGACGGCGGTGGAATCCGCCATGCTCGATCTGCTGGGCCAGCATCTTGAATTGCCGGTCGCTGCGCTGTTGGGTGAGGGCCAGCAACGTGCATCGGTCGAGATGCTCGGATATTTGTTTTATGTGGGGGATCGGCGGCAAACTGACTTGCCCTACCGCGATGAAAGCGAATCAAACAGCGCTTGGTTTCGCACCCGCAATGAGCCCGCACTGACGCCCGAAGCCATTGTGAATCTCGCGCGGCAGGCGTACGAGCGTTATGGTTTCAATGACTTTAAGCTCAAAGGCGGGGTGCTGGCAGGCGAGGCAGAAATTGAAACCGTGCGTGCGCTGCATGCGGAATTTCCCAAAGCGCGCATCACCATCGACCCGAACGGGGGTTGGCTTCTTAAAGACGCGGTGCGGTTGATGCGAGATTTGAAAGGCGTCGTGGCTTACGCCGAAGACCCCTGCGGTGCAGAAGACGGCTTCAGCGGCCGTGAGGTAATGGCAGAGTTTCGCCGCGCGACCGGTTTGCCCACTGCGACAAATATGGTCGCGACTGACTGGCGCCAGATGGTGCATGCGATGTCCTTGCAGAGCGTGGACATCCCCCTGGCTGACCCGCATTTTTGGACCATGGCTGGTTCGGTTCGGGTGGCACAAGCCTGCCGCGACTGGGGCTTGACTTGGGGTTCACACTCGAACAACCACTTTGACGTGTCGCTGGCCATGTTCACCCATGTTGCTGCATCCGCACCGGGCAGGGTCACCGCGATCGATACCCATTGGATCTGGCAAGACGGTGAAGCTTTGACGCAGGCGCCCCTGCAGATCGTCAATGGCCGGGTTGAAGTACCTCAGAAACCTGGGTTAGGGATTGAGCTCGACATGGCAAAAGTTGAAGCAGCCCATCAGCGATACCTGGAACATGGATTGGGTTCTCGCGATGACTCGACCGCCATGCAATACCTCATTCCTGGCTGGCAATTTGATGGCAAGCGGCCCTGCATGGTTCGTTAATCTGATCGCAAAACCTCCGTCATCGGAACAACGTTCACACTTTTGCGACCTCAACAAAGGGGGGCGAGATTTTGAGCCGGCGGGTCAGCGTTCGACCTTCACTCTAGTGGACTCGACCCGAAGGGCGCCGCGTTGGATCTGGTCACGTTCCAGCGACTCGAACAGCGGGATACGGATCATGCCGTCCGGCGCAACCATGGCGCGTCTGGTCAGGCCCGTGCCCCAACGGCTGGCAATCGACGCCGTCGATGAAGTCGGGCGTATGCCTTTTGGGAGTCCTTTACGCGGAAGGCCAGGCCGCAAGCGCTGGCGCCGTGATCTGCCGCGAAGTAACTCGCGAGACTCTTGGGTTCGCGAGGAACCTCGCTCCAGCATCCAGTACCGTGGATTGCACCGCTAATTTGGGCGGATCGAGGCCGTTGAAGCGGACCATTCTCTGATCCAAGTTGTCAGGAATTCTGCGAAACCCGCTGCTCCCGGGGACAGGGCTCTCGATGCTGGGGTGTAAAGGCATACTTTCCGAATGGACTCGGGCTCGACCACCCGCTTCATGATGAGTCCAAATGACTGGGCGAGCACCCCAACGTAAGCGGGTGCCAAAGTCACGGCCAGGCCTTGAGCGGCGATTCCGATCGCAGTTGAGATGTTGTCAACCACATCGACCGGGGTGACTCGAACTCCGACGGGTACATCCTCGTGCATTTTTGCTACGTTATGTTCATGGTCACGCCCCGCAGCAACGATTGCTACTTTGGCCACTTCATCCCAGCGAACCGCCCGTCGATGGGCTGCAAGTGGATGGGCGGGCGAGCACCACAGTACCCAGGCACTATCGAAGAGTTGTGTTGCGGTCACTGAGTCATCGGTGCGGCGATCGGGTCCAATTGCCAGGTCGACGTCGCCATCGGAGACGCGGTTGACGAGATGGTCGACCGGGACATCGCGGACCCGCACGACCACTTTGGGCTTGCTCGATTGGTATTCGCGAATGGCCAATGGCAATACGCAAGAAGCCAGCACTAACGGAGCGCCAACCCTTACCACCCCTGTCGCGCGATTACGCACATCGTCCGCCGCACTATCAGCGGCGCGGACATGGCGCAACAGCGTCGATGCCGAACCCAGAAAGTCTCGCCCAGCGCTCGACAACGCAACTTTGCGCGTAGTTCGGTCGAACAGCCTGAAGCCGACGATGGCTTCCAGTTCAGCGATGAGTTGGCTCGTTGCCTGTGCGGTCAGCCCGAGGCGCGAAGCCGCCTGGGTAAAGCTTTGTGCCTCATAGACGGCGATGAACGCTTCGATCTGGCGCAAAGTGAATCTGGTCAGTGGCATCGTCCTATTATCAATTAGGAATGGATAATCGACCAATAAGCATTGGTTGTGTTAGCAAACCTGAGGCGCGCATCCTCGGCTAGATGACTCTTGCTCGAAGTCAAATTCAACTATTTCTTGGAGACACCATCATGAATCGCCGTCGATTCGTTCTTTCTTCGGTTGCGGCCGGTTTGTCGATAACCCATCCGCTTTCACGGGCCCAATCCCTGCCAGACAGCGTTCGCATCTTTGCGGGCTTTGCTCCCGGTGGAACAGTCGACGTCACCGCGCGCCGGGTCGCCGACAAATTGCGAGATATCGTCGCCAAGTCCCTCGTGGTCGAAAATCGGACTGGGGCTGGGGGGCAGATCGCGCTTTCGGCCTTGAAGGCATCCTCGCCTGATGGATTGACGATGGTGGTGACGCCGATGTCGATGCTGGGAATTTACCCGCACACCTACAAGAAGCTGCCCTACGACCCTGTTGCCGATTTTCAGCCGGTTTCTCAGGCTGTTCGGTTCGACTTCGGTTTTGCAGTTGGACCGATGGTGCCAGCCAGTGTCAGGACATTGGGCGAGTTCATCACCTGGTGCAAAGCGAACCCGAAGGACGCGAATTTCGGTAGCCCAGCCGCCGGGTCGGTGCCGCATTTTGTGGCGGAGATCTTTGGTCGATTTGCTGGGGTCGACCTGAAGCATGTGCCTTATCGTGGGACTCAACTCGCGATTGCCGATTTGTTGGGCGGGCAGATCGCCGCTGTGTCCGGGCCGGTTGGGGAGTTTTTACAGCATTTACCGGGGGGGCAGAATCAGGCTGATCGCGACCTCTGGCGCCACGCGAAACAAGTTCGCTCCGACGGTCCCCACGTTTGTTGAGCAGGGTTACAAGGACATCGTGTTCGATGAGTGGTTTGGTTTCTATATGCC
>RFPW01000380.1 GCA_009925965.1 Betaproteobacteria bacterium | reverse complement strand
GTACTATTGTAAGTGGTTCGGCATCGCATCTGCGCTGATTAATGGCACCGCCCCCAACCCGTAGAGCCCTTTCCGGCCGAGCCTTTGGCACTTTGCTCCTCATCGCCTTGATGATGGGAGCCAACCACGTCGCCGCGCGCTTTGCGTTCAATGACGGAGTGGATGTTGCGACTGCAGTGACGTTTCGCAGTGGGATCACCGCGATCGTGGTCGCGGTCCTGCTTAAACTCCAGAACGTTCCGCTGCAAATTGCGGCCCGCCCTCGCAAAGTCCTGCCCGCTATCGCCGCTCTGGTGGCCGTGCAGAGCCTCTGTCTTTATGCCGCGGTCGCGCGCCTGCCGGTGGCGCTGGCGCTTCTCGCCTTCAACACCTATCCGCTCTGGACAGCGCTCTGGTCGGTTCTGATCTATCGCCAGCGGGCCGAACCGATGGTACTCAAAGCGATGCCGATCCTCTTGCTGGGACTGGCACTGGCACTCGACGTCTTCGGGGCTGCATCAGGACTCGGTGCGGCAGCACACTGGAATACCATTGGCGCTGGCGTGGCGTTCGCGTTAACTGCGGCGGCGACCTTTGGTTTGGTTCTGATCCTGACCCAGCACGAGGCTGCGGAGGTGGATGGCCGTCTACGCACAGGTACGACCATGGGCATGGTGGCGCTGATCGCGAGCGCAATTGCCGTCGCTCAGGGCGGATTTCAATTGCCACACAGCCCAAGCGGCTGGTACGGACTCGGGGGTCTCACCTTCCTTTACGGGACTGCCTTCACCATCATGTTTACCCTCTTGCCCCGTCTGGGGGTGGTCGGCAACTCCGCGATCATGAATGTCGAACCGGTCTTCGCGTTGGTCATGGCCTGGCTGCTCCTGGGTCAGACCATCGAACCCGTGCAGGTCGCGGGTGCCCTGATCGTCGTTGTCACGGTGATGATCCTCGGCCTGCGGCGCTCCAAGTAACCGAACTTCCCGTAAGATTCCGACGACTGGTGCGACTGAGCAGCACGGCATTCTTTCCCTCACTGCCCGATCAAACTGCGGATCCCAACCATGCACAACCCCCACACTCTTGCGAACCGTTCATTGAAGCGCCTGTTTCAGTCGCTCTTCGTTGGTGCGCTGGCCCTCCTGACGTCGATGGCGTTTGCCCTCCCGGCGCCCAAAGACATCGAGCAGGCGGTCCAGGCAGGAAACTACCAACAGGCTGAGACCCTGGTTCGGGAAGTCCTTCGCGAAAAACCTGAAAGCGCCAAGGCCCACTATGAACTCGGGCAAATTTTGGCTCGCCAGTCGCGGATGCCAGAGGCCCACAAGGCGCTCGTCAGGGCCCAGGAACTCGACCCAGCGCTGAAATTCACCAACCAGCCAGAAAAATTCCGCGATCTGTTCGCACGCACAGGCGCCCCAGGGGCCGGCGTGACGGTATCGTCAGGCCTCCACAGCACACCGGTTGCGACTCCATCCGCGGCGGGTCAGTCCGCGACCAATTCACAGCGTCCAGCGGCCGCCGAAGGAATCGGGAGTTCA
>RFPW01000379.1 GCA_009925965.1 Betaproteobacteria bacterium | reverse complement strand
GCTCCGCCCGGGTACGAACCATTGAGAGGTCACTGCCTGCCTGTGGCTCGGTCAGGTTCATGGTGCCGGTCCATCGACCGCTGATCAGGTTAGGCACCCAGCGCTGCTGCAACTCGGGGGTCCCCGCCGTCATGAAGGCTTCAATGGCCCCATCCGTCAACAAGGGGCAAAGCGCAAACGACAGGTTGGCCGCATTCAGCATTTCTGAACATGGCGTAGCCACCAACTTTGGAAGCCCCATCCCACCAAAGACCTGCGGATGCTGCACGCCCTGCCAGCCTGCGGCACCAAAGGCTTTAAATGCAGCGACAAAACCGGGCGTTGTCGTCACCACGCCATCGTTGCAATGGGCTGGATCGAGGTCACCAGCCCAGTTCAGCGGGGCCACGACTTCCTGATGGAACCGCGCGGCCTCCTGGAGCACCGCGTTCACGGTATCGGTGCTGGCATCCTCAAAGCCCGGCAATGACTGGATGGACTTGAGGCCCGCCAGTTCTTGAAGCACAAACTGCATATCAGCCAGTGGCGCGGTATAACTCATCAAACGTCCCTCGATAAAAATCGAATCAGAGTTTCGCGGCGAGTTCGGGTACCGCCTCGAATAAATCTCCCACCAAGCCGTAGTCGGCAACACCGAAAATAGGCGCTTCGGCGTCCTTGTTGATGGCGACGATCACTTTGCTGTCCTTCATCCCGGCCAGGTGCTGGATGGCCCCAGAAATGCCGACCGCGACATAGAGCTGTGGCGCCACGATCTTCCCCGTCTGGCCAACCTGCCAGTCATTGGGGGCATAGCCGGCGTCGACCGCCGCGCGTGAAGCACCCATTGCGGCACCGAGTCGGTCCGCGAGTGGCTCGAGAAGGTGAAAGTTCTCGGCCGACCCCATGCCACGGCCACCCGAAACGACGGTCTTAGCCGCCGCCAGCTCTGGCCGGTCATTTTTGGCCACTTCACGACCGACAAATCGACTGCGCCCCGAATCGGCAACGGCCGACATCGCCTCGATGATCGCTGAACCACCGGTCGATGCGGTTGCATCAAACGCGGTCGTTCGCACGGTCATAACCTTGATCGGATCGACGGACTGCACCGTTGCAATGGCATTACCCGCGTAAATGGGCCGCTCAAAGGTGTCGGATGCAACCACGCGCGAGACGTCAGAAATCTGGGATACACCCAACAGGGCCGCCACCCTCGGGGCGACGTTTTTCCCAAAGGCAGTCGCCGGCGCAGCGATGTGGGTGTAGGCCGTGGCCTGAGCCGCAGCCACCGCCTGCGCCGCACCATTCTCGGCAAGCTGCTCCGCCAAATGAGGCGCGTCGGCAACCAGCACTTTGGATACGCCTGGAATCTGAGCAGCTGCGGCAGCCGCAGCGGCACACTCAAACCCGGCGATCAGCACATGGACCTCGGAGGTGCAGGCGAGCGCGCATGCGACCGCGTTGTAGGTCGAGGCGCGAAGGCCCGAGTTGTTATGTTCGGCAATCACAAGAGCAGTCATAAAAAATCCTTTTTCAGCCGACGACCTT
>RFPW01000378.1 GCA_009925965.1 Betaproteobacteria bacterium | reverse complement strand
GATGTCTCTGGCCGAGGCCCTCAAAGAGGGGGCGAAAGGGCCTGGTGGATCGATTACGGATGTGTCGCAACTGGACGGTCCGTCCAAGTGCGCGGTGGTTTTGCTGACGGTGGGTGCCGAGATCGGCTCGGAGGTTTTGCGCCTGCTCTCGCCCTTTGAGGTTCAGCGCCTGTCCTCGAAGATGGCAGCGGTGCGAGCGCTCTCGCGCGACATCATTGTGGCGGTGCTCAAGGAGTTCAAGGACACCACGTCCAACAACGCCTCGGTGGCATTCGATACCGAGAACTTCATGGCCTCGATGCTCAACAAAGCGTTGGGCGCGGATGGGGCGAGTGATTTGCTGGGTCGCCTTGAGGCGGCGATGGACATGTCGGGTGTGGAGACGCTCAAGCGTCTGGAGCCCGATGTGTTGTACGAGGCGATCAAGAACGAGCACCCGCAGATTTTGGCGACGATTTTCGTGTTCCTAGAGCCAGCGCAGTCATCGACGCTGTCGAAATTATTCCCGGACGAGTTGCGCAATGAGATTCTCTTGCGGGTGGCGTTGTTAGAGAAGGTTCAGCCGAGTGCGCTCAAGGAATTGAACGAGACGATGGCGAACATGATGCCCCCGGGTGGTGATGGAAGGCGGGCGAGTGTCGGGGGTGTGATTCCGACGGCCGAGATTTTGAATTTGCTCTCGGGCGGGATTGATCAGGAAGCGCTGGCGACGATCCGGGCGTATGACGCGGATCTTGCGGGCAGGATTGTTGAGCAGATGTTCACGTTCGAGGATCTGGTGCAGCTAGAGGACCGGTCGTTGCAGGCGCTGATGCTGGAGATCCCGCAGGATCAGTTGGTGCGGGCGCTCAAGGGGGCGAGTGCGCGGTTGCGCGAGAAGTTGTTCAAGAACATGGCCAAGCGGGCGGCCGAGACGGTCAAAGAGGCGCTCGATAGTTTGGGTCCGGTCAAGATTACCGAGGTCGAAGAGCAGCAGAAGGAGATGCTGCGTACGGCGCGCCAGCTGGCGGATGAAGGTCGGATGAGCATGGACCGCGGTGGCGGTGGTGGAGACATGATCTGATCGCGTGAAATTTTCTGATTCTCGTCCTCTGGTCGTTTTCTCTCACGGCAACAGTTTCCCTGCCAGCACGTATCGGGTGATGCTCGATCAGCTGCGAGAGCGCGGTTTTGCGGTCGAAGCGCTGGAGATGTTCGGACATGATCCGCGCTATCCGGTCAGCAGTAACTGGCCGAATTTGGTTCAGGAACTGATCGATTTTGTGCAGCCCATTTCAGACCGATACGGCCAGACGCCCTTTTTGATCGGTCACTCACTGGGCGGTTTGCTGAGCTTGATGGCGGCCGCGAGGGTTCCAGAGTTGGCGCGTGGCGTCGTCTTGCTGGATTCGCCCGTCGTCGGTGGATGGCAAGCCCGAGTCGTTCAGGTCGCCAAAAAGATCCCGTTGGTTGGTCGATTTTCGCCCGGCGCCGTGAGTCGAAAGCGCCGGTTTCAGTGGCCAAGCGTGGCGGAGGCGAAGGCGCATTTCGCGTC
>RFPW01000377.1 GCA_009925965.1 Betaproteobacteria bacterium | reverse complement strand
GGCGATGCGCGACTTTGTCGGAGAATCACACAGCCGTCAGGAGGCTGCTGACGACTTTGTCAACGCAGCAGCCGGACTGCGCGGCGAAAAAATCGGGTCCGAAGACGACCACCCCTCCCGGACGGCTCGACCCTGAACGAAGCGGTCAAGATTGCGCTTAAGGAAATCCAGGTCAACAGGCGCCTTTGTGCGCTCATAGTAGGCAATCGTCTGGCCCTGAAGCGTTTTCGCAGCCTCGAAATCACCAGTCTCTGCGAGTGCCATCGCAAGCGTTTGCCCGACCGTTGGACTCGGCGCTTTTTGAAAGAGCGTTTTGGACAGGATCAGAGCGCGGGTGCCGTTACGTAGGCTCGTATCGGTCGAAGTCGCCAGGATCCTTGCCAGCAGATTCATCGCTTCGCCGCTCGGAGTCGGACCGTCAACGAGCGGCTCCAGTGTCTTCCGGGCATCTGAAAATCGGCCTGCCTTGATGAAGGCCAGGGCTTGCGAAATCTGCACCCGCGGGGAACCAGGGGATCGGGACAGCGCCTGAGCGTACCGATCAATCGCCTCCTGAACGCGCCCCGTTCGCATGTACAAATCGCCGAGATAGACGCAGGCCTGTGTGTTTTCCGGGTCAAGGCGGATCGCGGCTGAATAGGCTTTTTCAGCTGGGCCATCCTGACCCTGGCGATCGAAGAGCACCGCCAGACTCAGGTTGGCCAGGGCGATCGAGTCGTCCATCTCGAGTGAACGAACCAGAACCTTTTGCGCCTCTTCGATACGCCCGAGGTTGGCAAGCGAAATACCCAGATTAGCAAAGGCTTCCGCGTTGCTGGGGTCGGCAACGGTCGCCGCGCGAAACGCGACCTCTGCGAGATCGAATCGCCCGACCTTACCTTCCCGTTGTCCGCGGCGCAGAAGCACCTTGGAAGCCACCACCTCAGCCGCCAGCGCATCGGCGGCCGGATCGGACACACTCGGGTCAACCCCGCGCGGATCGAAACGCGCAAGGCTTTGCTCGGCTTTCGCTGCGTCGCCTGAACCCCGATAAGCGATGGCCAGTGGTTGATACAAGTGCAGCCCGTTGGGCCACAGCTTGATGGCCTCCTCGAAATGCTCAATCGCCTTGGGATAGTCCTTGCGGATCATCGCGAGTTTAGCGAGACCGACCTGTGCGGTGGCCTGCCCGGCTTTAACCTGATTGGCCTCTTCGTAAGCTTTTTGTGCGGGCTCGAGCTTGCCCATTTGCAGGTAGGACTGCCCTAATGAAACAAGAGTTGGTAAGTCCTTCGACTGAATCGCCCGCGCCGCCTCGAATGCTTCAAGCGCCTCAGGGACTCGACTGGCATCGTTGAACAGATGGCCTTGCAAATAGGGCCAGCGGATCTCTTTCGGAGCGAGTTTGCGAGCATTGGCATAGGCCCTCTCCGCTGGCTGGACCAAGTCCTGCGCATGAAAAGCCATGGCCAGTTCACCATAGGCCCTGCCCAGGACCTCGTTGCTGGGCTTGGTTGCCGAAATCTGATCGAGTTTGGCCTTGACGCTCTCAAGCTTGTTACGAACCGAGGGCTCAAAGGC
>RFPW01000376.1 GCA_009925965.1 Betaproteobacteria bacterium | reverse complement strand
CGGGTGTCGCGCCTCGTCAAGACCGTTGCGCACAACATTCCGGTCCTCATCGTTGAACATGATATCGACCGTGTATTGGGTCTGTCGCAACGGGTTACGGTCATGAATCAGGGCGCTGTCTTGATGACTGGAACCCCAGATGAGGTTCGTGCTGACCGTCGTGTCCAGGAGATTTACACTGGTACCGGGGTGCCGACTGTGATCGGGCGACGCAAGGCTTCGGGAACCGAATCAGACGAGTCTGCGCTGTTGCTCCGTTTTGAGCGGGTCAATGCGTTCTACGGTAAAAGTCATATCCTGAACGACGCCTCACTGGACGTGCGCGATGGCGAGATTGTTGCTTTGCTGGGGCGCAACGGGGCTGGTAAATCAACCCTTCTGAAGGCCTTGTGCGGCCTCTTGCCACCTGCATCCGGACAGATTGTCTTCGAGGGACGAGATCTGGCAGGGTTGGCTGCGCCAGATATTGCGCGTCTGGGGATCGGCTACGTGCCGCAGGGCCGTGGGTTATTCGCCGGCATGACGGTGGCCGAGAATCTAGCCCTCGGCCGTCTGGCGCGCGCTAGCGACGGTAGCCATGGGGTGGCATGGAGTGAAGACGAGATTTACGCCATGTTTCCGCGCCTGAAAGAGCGACGCCATGTGGCTGCCGATTATTTGTCAGGTGGTGAGCAACAGATGGCGGCAGTTGCCCGGGCATTATCTGGGAACGTTCGCTTATTGCTTCTGGACGAACCTTTTGAGGGATTGGCCCCCACGGTGGTGCAGGAACTCTTCACGGTCTTTGACCAGTTGCGCGGCAGAGTGTCGATCGTGATTGTCGAGCACAATCTCGACCTGGTGCTTGCTTTGGCCGATCGGGTATTTGCGCTGGAACGGGGTGCGGTTTTTCATCAGGGCCCGGCCGAACCTCTTCTCAACGATCTGGACTATCGCAAGAAGATTTTGTGGTTATGAGACCTTGCGCCTGAGGGTGCCCGGTTTGCGAGGGTTGTGATGGTTGACAAGAAGCGCCGAGGATCCAAATCGAAGGCGTCCAAGCCCCGGGCGCCTGACCAGTCGACACGGTTAGCCCGATATGCGGCTGCGCTGGCGGCAGACCCTGAACATCCCGATGGCGATGAGGCCCTGCGATTGGTGGATCACCTGCTGGATGAAGGTCTGGTCGATCGCCTCGATGAGGCCTTAAGGATCGCTGATGAATTGGGTCTGGAGGCCTTTGAGCGCCTGCGCGAGTTGATCGAGCACGCGGCAACCCATGTTGCGGTGGCCGAGGCCGGTGCTGAAGAGTCTGCGGTTTTTGAAGCCCGCTTGTATGCACTTGTCGTTGTTGGGCCCGCCGCTGCGATGCCAGAGGAAATTGACCCGGAGACGGTTGAGGCGCTGACCGCAGCATTGCAGATACGGGCGCTTATTGGCGAAGCAGGGCGGGCGTCTTTTGCTGCGTCGATGACGGGCCCTGTTGCAGCCGATTCGCTTGATTGGGTTGCGGTGGCTGAGTTTGCCGCGGCTTTATTCGATGATCTTACCGCGGGCGGCGAAGAGGCTGCGGCGCTTGTTCATGACGGCGACCC
>RFPW01000375.1 GCA_009925965.1 Betaproteobacteria bacterium | reverse complement strand
GCCCGGCACAAGCCAGTCTGTTCGGACTGGATCGACCTGCGCTAATAAGGCCAGCGGCACGTTCATCGTGACCCCGTCACGGGGGTCTCCGGGCTCGAAGAGGTAGGCGAGTGAAAAACGGGCTCCGCGCATTTCGAGACTGCGCGGGAAACGCTGGTCATCCGCCGCTTCGTCGGCCGCATCGCCCGCCTCGCGTCTTAGCAAAAAGTCACGACTCAGATGCAGGCATTGGGGATCGGTACGAGAAGCGTCCCGCCACCAGCGCTCGAGCGTTTGCCCCGAAATCACCGACGGTGGAATACGCGCATCGTAATAATCGAATAAGCGATGTTCATCGACCAGCAGATCTGGACGGCGCATCCGGTGTTCAAGTTGCTCGATCTCGGCGACCAGTCGCTGGTTATGCAGGATAAACGGGAGCCGACTGTCCCAGTCGCCCGCCACAAGGCCTTCCCGGATCAGAAGTTCCCGCGCGAGCTTGGGTTCCCGTTGCGCAAATGAAACCCGCCGGCCGGCGTACACGATCAGGCCATAAAGCATTCCCCGCTCTGCCGCCATGACCTGGCCCGCCTTCTTTTCCCAGTGCGGCTCACTCCAATTTTTCTTGATGAGATGCGCGCCGATGCGCTCAATCCACTCAGGTTCGATTCGGGCCAAGCCACGCGCGTAGAGACGCGTTGTATCGACCAACTCGGCGGCCATCAACCATTTGGCGCCCTTTTTTGTCCCCGTCGATGGATGGGGCCAGAACCGAACCGCATGCGTCCCGAGGTAATGGGCCTCCTCGCCGGCCTTGTTGCCGACATTGCCCAGAAGGCCTGCCAGCAGCGCCTCGTGAAGCGCCTGATAGGAAGCCGCAACCGTATTCTTCTCTTGCCATCCAAGATCGGCGATCGCGGTTTGCAGTTGATGGTGGATGTCGACCCATTCACGCACCCGCCGCGGGTTCAGGAACTTCGTCCGCAGCATCTGCTCGCGCTTGCGTTGACTCAGACCGCCATTGGTCAGACTCTGAACCCAGTCCCAGAGTTTGATCCAACCCACAAAATCACTGCGCTCATCAGAAAATGGCTTCTGGGCCTCATCGGCCGCCTGAAGCGCCTCGGCCGGGCGTTCACGAGGATCCTGTACCGACAGGGCACTGGCCACGATGAGGATCTCGCGCAAGGCTCCGGTCGCACGACCGGCCAGCAGCATCCGTGCGACCCGCGGATCCAGGGGTAGACGCGCAAGGGTGCGGCCCGTCTCTGTGAGGCGCCCCTCGTCATCGAGCGCCCCAAGCTCAAGCAACAAGGCCTGACCATCCACAATCGCCCGCCGCGGCGGCGCGTCGAGAAATGGAAACGATTCGACCGCGTCGACCCCGTCTGCAAGACCCAGCGCCATCATTCTCAAGATGACGCCAGCCAGCGAGGAGCGCAGAATTTCCGGGTCAGTGAAGGCTGGGCGGCGCTCGAACTCGTCGGCCTCATAAAGGCGAACGCAAACGCCATCGGCGACCCGACCACAGCGACCGGCGCGCTGATTGGCCGCTGCTCGCGAGATGCCCTCAACTTGCAACTGCTCGACCTTGCC
>RFPW01000374.1 GCA_009925965.1 Betaproteobacteria bacterium | reverse complement strand
ACGGCCATCGCCATGGCCGAACCGGTGCAGGACAGCGACAGTCCGATCAAAACCCCTGCGCCGATCACAACTTCAAGCAAGCCGTGGGCAAAAGCAAGCAAAGTCAGTCCAACGACATAAAGCAATGAGCCAAACATCATTAGTTGTCGGTAGCCGTGCTTGCCTGCCCAGGCGCCAACAAAGGGTTGTAAAAACCCCCACGACAGATTCTGAATGGCGATGGCCAAGGTGAACTCGGAAACAGAAATTCCGATTTCCCGGGTGGCGGGGGTCATGAAGACACCGAGGCTCTGTCGTATTCCCATGCTCAAGCTGAGCATGACCGAGGCACCAATCAGGATGGGTAGACCGGATTTAACGAAACGGTGGGTGTTCATCGTTCAAGTCTACGTCTGCGACACAGAAAACCTTTCCGATTACTGCTGCTTCGCACCTTCACCCAGACGACGACCCATGCTCACCGCATAGGGCGCGCTGCGGGCCGCCAACATCGGGTCGCCTAGGCCTTCGACGCCCTTGGGCAGACGGTTGGGGTCGAAGTTAATCGTCAAGCAACTACCACCTGCATCGGGCGACACTGAAGTGACCCTCAACTGACCCAGCGTAATCTTCCTGCGTCCCGCTGGTAGCGGCAGGGTGGCATTGTCTAGGCTATCGCCAGCTTGGGCGATTTCAAGGTTGAAGTTGAACGCGACTTGCCCGTCAGCCACGCGCTGGCGCAGGTCATCGAACAGGAAGCTTGGGCCCTTGGCTTTGGCCTCTTCATCGGTCAGGCCCTGCAGCCCGCCCACAGGTTCGAAAATCCACTTGCCGGCGGTCTTTTCGCCTTTGGAGTTGGTAAACGCGAAGCCGTGTACCCCCCAGTAGTTCACGCTTCCGAAGCTGGCAGGCACCGGCTGGGAAGCGAACCAGCGGCCCTGAATGAGCACTTCGGGGTTGGCCTCGGCAAAGGCCTTGACCTTGGCGGGATCAGCGGCCTTGGTGGCAGGGTCGGGTTGTTGTGAGGCCAGACGACCAAGAAGTTGTGATGGCGTGGCGGCTCCGAACACCGGCGCACTAATGTTGCCGTGCTGCCATACCTCGCCGTTTGGCAGGGCGAACTCAAGGGCCATGTTGCGCTGACTCTTTGCGTTGTCAGGCGCTTTGGGGTTAGCACCGCCCACCGAGAAGCGCACGATCACTGGGATCTTCTGACCGCTGAAAGCCGAAGTGCTGGAAATGTTTTTGCTCTCAGCGCTACCCACAAATTCGCCCATCGCGCAGATGCCCTTGGCACCGGAGCGGCGATAGCCCTCGAACTTGCCCCCCGTGGCCTCGAACTGGTCGACGAGAGCGACGGGGCTGACGGGTGCTGTAGCGGGTGCAGCTGATTGGCCAGCCGCGGGGGCGGCAGCCATGAGGGAAACCAGCAGGCCTGCCGTGACGGGCGCGAGCTTGGAAAGGGGGAAATTCATGGCTGAAAGCGCCTGCTTTAGGAAAAGGAGATGGATGGCTTATGTTTGAAGTGCGGCCATGATTTCTGCACACGTGGGCGTAATGCCTACGTTTGTCAATGCGTAGTTAAGACCGACGTTCTGCCACTC
>RFPW01000373.1 GCA_009925965.1 Betaproteobacteria bacterium | reverse complement strand
AACGCAGTCGCTCACGAACTTCGAGCAGACGATCGAGATCTGCGACTTCAGCAGCCATGAGTTTCTCCAGGGCGTCGAATTCGACTTCGAGCCGCAGAAGCGTCTCCGGCGGGGCAATATCGCGCACCCGACTAACGACCGAGCGCGCTTCCGTCAAATCTGCGCGCAAGCGGCTTTGATCTTCGGATTGCAGGTTCGGCTCCATCGCCCGGTCGATCTGCTCGTCAAGGGCTGGAAAAAAGACGCTCGCCGTAATGCGGCGTGATGCATCAACCTTGAGTGCAATTTCGACCGTACTGCCCTGGGGAACGGTGGTCGCCAAATCCTCGCCGGTCAGGGTGATCGAGCCCACGGGCTGATTCAGGCTCGCTTTCGAGCCAATTGCCTCATACGCCATCTCGACAAACTCGATCCGAATTCGATCGCCGGACTCGCCTGCGCGGATCGTCTTGGCCGTCCGGTAGGACCCCTTGCCGCGTGCTGGCAAGGATCGGTTTTTCTCCAAGCCTGCAATCGGAAAGACGCCTTGCTGTCCGCTGGCCAGATCAACGACGTCCACCCCAATGTGGTACGGCAATGTCGCATGGGCGATCCGCAGCCCCTGCAAGATGCTGAATTCAGCGGGCTCGGCATCGAGAGAATTGCCCTGAGCATCAGTCAAGGTCACTTCGAAGCGATTTTGTACGCCAGGCTCGAGGGCGGCTGTCAGGACCGCGACGTCGTCCTCCAGGGCCAGGCGTCCGCTGGTCCAGCCGCGATCGGCGCGCACCAACTCGATCGAAAGCGACCCGGGCAAGACCCCGGTCGACAGTTCACGGTCGACCCGCACACCCACGGTCACTTCAGTCTCGACCGTACTATCCGGGTGCCTCAGGGTCAATTGCGCCTTGCTGGCATCGCGCCGTTGCATCGCACGCGGGACCTGCTTGGTCGAAGCGAAAATCGCCGCTCCACGAGCCACAGCCGTCATCGGATCGACGCGCGTATCCAGGCGCTCCGTGAGTTGCTCACGCAACATGCGGCGCAGAGTTTGCGACAAGGTCGGACCACCGACCGGGATCAGTGTTCGCAGGCTCTCGCCGCTCAGACCATTGCGGGACAGGAGGGTCCTGCAGAGGTCAATCGATCGCTGAAAAATCGGACGTGCGACACGCTCCCAGTCACTCAGGAGCAGATTGACTTCGGCGATGATCTCCTCGCCTTCGTCATCATCCCCGAGATCCTCAATCTCGATCAGGACGCTCTCACGAGTCGAGAGCTGAATTTTGGCGCGTTCAGCATGGCGCTTGAGCGCCCCCGCCAACAAGCGGCGACGATCGGGGTCGGCCAGTGTCTGGGTCAGTGCCAAGTGCGAATCTGCGGCGAGCGCCGGCAGGAGTAACTCTTCAACAATCGCCTGATCGAGATTCTTGCCACCGAGGTGGTTATCGCCTTCGGTATCGACCACCCGCATCACGCCATCTTCAACGCGCATCAAGGCGGCATCGAAGGTCCCACCACCAAAATCAAACACCAGCCAGTGACCGTCAATGGCGCCCGCCTGAATGCCATAGGCAATCGAAGCCGCGATGGGTTCCTGCAGCAGTTCA
>RFPW01000372.1 GCA_009925965.1 Betaproteobacteria bacterium | reverse complement strand
TCAGCACCCGCTAACGACTCGACGAGGCCCGGCTGGATTCCGGCGATTTCTGCGAGGGTCCAATTGAAGCGGCCCAACAAATACCAATTCTCTGAAACCGGCCACTGTGCTGACACATCGATCTGGTCCACGAGATCCCGCCGATAGCGGTAGGCCAGATTAACAATGTGCTCGGGGCGAGGGTTCCAGCGGGTGGCGAGGTTAAACCGGGGCACGCGGGCCTCAGCCAGATTGGCTTGCATTCCGCCGTCAACGGTCCACCCTGGATTAATGGTCGCCCCCCCAGCCGCGAGCAGATCCGATCGGGTGTCACTGCGAGGCGTTTCACCCGCAATCGTGACCCGTTGTGGCTCAAAGTAGAGCCGCTGCCCGATCCCAAAACGCAGCGCCTCGCGGCCAGTGGCTGGATCGAGAAAACGCGTCAATAAGGCGGTTGTGAGCTGATTGACATCGGCAATTCGGTCATTACCAACAAAAGTATTGTTCGAAAAAAGCTGCGGAAAACTGAAGTCTGCCTGCGCGGTATCAAAAAGCGGAAATTTCGATTGATCCCGGTAAGGCGTGCGCACATAAAAAACCCGGGGTTCGAGGGTTTGGGTCCAGCCCCGCTGATCGGTCCAAGTCGCCGGGCGCTCAAACACCAGTCCGGCATCCATCGACAGGGTTGGCAGAAACCGATTGAGCACCCGCGTCCCAGTCAGATCACCCGAGACGCCGGGAGCCACAGCATTGGAATCAAGGTGGTATGAAGAAGCATGCAAGCTGAGCCGAGGGACCAGGAATGCGCCAGGGCTTCGGAAGCTCCAGGCAACGGTCGGATGGGCCACCGCCCGCCAACCGGCCGCCGAACCTGCAACGGGTCGCTCGAAGCGGGACAAGTCAAAGCCCGAAGCCAGATCAAAGCCCTTGAGATCCCGCACGTCCCAATTCGCGGCCAACTGCGGCACTCGCGAATACGGCGGTGCAGCGCGCGCTTCGAGGATGTTCTGGTACGACGCGGCACGCGCGAGAACGGTCCAGTCGCCCAGGGTTCGCGTCAAAAATGCTTCGCGCGGCAGACTGCGTTCGGAGGCGCCCAAGATCGAGGTCGAAAAATCTGCGAAATAGTTGTCGTCAGAAACTCCACGCACGGTCCAGCCACCCGACCACCCGCGCCAGTCGGAGATCTTGTTGGTCGCAGAAGCGAACCAGCGGTCACGCCCTGCCGAACGATCACCTGGTAACGCCTCCAGCCGCACCTCACCTGCCTGATCGGGTTCGAGGTACCTGAACAACCCACCCACCTGCACGCCGCGTCGGGTCAAGAGGCGCGGGTAGAGCGTCAGATCGCGGTTCGGGGCAAGGTCCCAGTAGTAAGGCGCACTGACAGAGAGACCGGTCCGCGACGAGACCCGCCCGGTCGGTAACAAAAACCCCGAATGACGGCCCTCACCGATTGGAAACGACAACTCGGGAAGTTCCAGGATCGTTCTTCCAAAGAAATCGATCTTGGCATCACGCGTGCGGGCGACACCGGCCGGTTTGTCGTAATTCAACATGCTGGCACGGACAAACCAGGCCGGACGCTCCGGGGTACAGGTGCTATAACT
>RFPW01000371.1 GCA_009925965.1 Betaproteobacteria bacterium | reverse complement strand
CAACCGCGTCTCCTTCAAGCTCAAGCAGCAGCGCGTAAAGAACCCGCCGGAGGCCTGGGTACGTCGCCCTCACGCCTTTGAGGGCATCGTGCCGACGGAGCTATTTTTCACCGCGCAGGGCATTATCCGCGCGCGATCCCGGCGCTTCAGTGATGCCGAACTGCTCGACCGACTGCGCGAACTTTACCAGCATCGCGGTTTCCTATCAGCACTTCTGATCGACGAAACCGAGGGAATGGTATCATCCGGCGCCTATAGCAGCAGGTTCGGCAGCCTGATGCGCGCCTACCAGCTGGTCGGCTTTACGCCGGACCGTGATTACCGGTTTATCGAGATAAACCGCTTCCTGCGTCGGCTTCACCCGGAAATCATACGCAACACCGAGGCGGCAATGGCGGCGTTGGGGGCGGAGATCGAACATGACGCTTCGAACGACCTGCTGCGGGTGAATGGCGAGTTCACCGTCTCTGTCGTCCTGGCCCGATGCACAACGGCTGCCACAGGCACCCGCCGCTGGAAGCTGCGGTTGGATGCCGGCCTTTGTCCCGACATCACCGTCGCCGTTCGTTTGAACCAGGAAAACGACGCGCCGCAGGATTACTATCTGCTGCCCTGGCTGGATTTGAGCTCAGCGGCGCTTCGTCTCGGCGAGGTCAACGGCACAATGCTGGATGGCTATCGCTTCGACAACCTCGAATATCTCTATCACATGGGCGAGCGCGTTAAGCTGCGGAGGGCCGCATGAGCCGAGACTTCGACCTGCCACTTGGTGCCGATGCAAGCACGGTGGAGGACATTCCCGTCGATCGCATCAATGTGCTCAACCCGCGCGAGCGCAACGCCAAGAGCTTCCAGGAACTATTGGCTTCCATCGCGGCGCTTGGCCTCAAGAAGCCCATCTCGGTAACCCGCCAAGGTCACGGCGATGGGGTGAGTTATAGCTTGGTCTGCGGTCAGGGACGGCTCGAAGCCTTCCTGGCGCTCGGACAAAAAACCATCCCGGCCTTGGTGGTGGAGGCGAATAGCGAGGAGGCCTACCTGCGCAGCCTGGTGGAAAATATTGCCCGCCGATCGCCCCGTTCCCTCGAACAACTCGAACTCATTCGCGAACTTCATCGCAAGGGCTATGACAACGCCACCATCGCGCGCAAGACCGCACTCGACCAGAGCTGGATCCAGCATGTCTTGACCCTGTTAAACCAGGGCGAGGAACGGCTGCTTGCCGCGATTGAGGCCGGGCGCATTCCACTAACCACCGCCATGCAAATCGCACAATCTAGCGATGGCCAGGTCCAGGAGGTCATGCAACTCGCCTATGAGAGCGGCGAGTTGCGCGGCAAGAAGCTGTTGGTCGCGCGCAAAGTGGTGGAATTACGCCGTGGCCTTGGCAAGTCGCTGGGCGCGCGCGGTAAACGCCAGTCTTCTGCCCCGCTCACCGCGACGATGATGGTGCGCGCCTACAACAAGGAGGTTGAGCGCCAGAAGCATTTCATCCGCAAGGCGGACCTGGTGCAACAGCGCCTTGCCTTTGTCACGGCAGCGCTGGGTGGGCTGTTGAACGATGAGCATTTTACCAACCTGCTGCGCGC
>RFPW01000038.1 GCA_009925965.1 Betaproteobacteria bacterium | reverse complement strand
GTTAGTACATGATGTGGCCACCGTCGACGACGATGGTTTGACCCGAGACAAAAGCCGCCAAATCAGACAGGAGATACAGCGCGGTGCCGACCAGGTCGTCGGGCCTTTGCTCTCGAGAAATCGCCCGCGCTTTCAAAAAGCTTTGTTGCCACTCGACAGGGCGGTTGCGCGTGGCATCTGTGATCACAAACCCGGGGGCGATCACATTGCACCGGACGCCATCCTTGCCGCATTCTTTCGCCAGACCTTTGGTCATTGCCAGCACCGCGCCCTTCGTGGCGACGTAATGCAGGTAGCCTGGCTGACCCGCCACCGCGACCACTGAGGCAATGTTGATGATTGACCCCGATTGCCGTTCACGCATCGCGGGCATCACCGCCTTGCTACACAGCCAAACGCCCTTAACGTTGACCTGAAAAATTCGCTCCCATTGCTCGGGGTCGAGATCTTCAAAAGCAGTTAACCGGATCTCGCGAAAGTACGCCGCATTGTTGATCAATCCGTCAATCCGCCCAGTGGCCTTCAACGCGGCCTCCGCCATGGACCGAACCGACGCGTCGTCACTGACGTCGACCCGCACCGAAGTGGCCTTGCCTCCGGCCTGCGCGATCTGATCCATCGTTTCATCGGCGGAATTCATATCCGCGACAATCACATGGGCACCCTGGATTGCTGCACCCAGCGCAAAAGCCTGGCCAATACCCGTGGCAGCACCTGTCACGATGATGGTTTGACCGGGTAGAAGATTTTGAGCACTCATTGATTTTTCCTGATCATGCGATTAACAGAGATGGGGGCCTGACCACAGCAGCGATCTCAACTCCCCCCGTGACCCTTTCCATGACCATGGGGCGGGGATTTTTCGCCGGGTTTCGCGGGTGCAGCGGCGCAACGGGAATCGCCTTTACACGCATTGACCATAAGGTTCTGACCGACTTTGTCGCGCAGGGGTCCACTGACCTCGACATCCACTGTCCATATGCCGGGCATCTCGAGCGCCAACGTACCCTGGTACTGACCCGGCTTGCCCGTGGACGCTGCGCGCACGGGTTTGATCGTGTGCGCCATGGGCATCGAAGGCATGAGCGCACCCAGCATGACCTGCGCATTGTCCAGCGACGAACCGTCCTTTCGCTTGAGATCCACGAGGCAATCAAGCATCGGCCCAGTACCATAAGAAACGCATTGCAGACCAACCTGCGCTCGTTCGCCAGTCTGGGCGAATAGCGCCGCCGGCACCAACAGGGCCAATCCGGCCAGAACCCAGATTCGGATGTTCGCAACGATGCCTGACGTCATGAATGCCCCTTAGAGTTCAACATTAATCCGCACCGATGGACCAGTCGTTCGTCGAGGAAGCCACGTGGACGCCAGCGCAAAAACAAAGCGACCAACCCACCGAAAATCACCATCCGCCAGCCCGAGAACCAATGGGTCGCATCGAGCAACCCAAGATCGAACAAAACACCGACCAAAGGTCCCAGCGCGGTCCCGACCCCCCCGAGCAAGGCATACCCGACGGCGTGAACGCCAAGCATCGGGTCAAAAATCGCGGGCTCGATATAAGTTGCCCGATGTGCGTAAAGTCCACCACCCAATGCCGCGAGCGCTCCGGCAACCGTCGCACTGAAGAGACGCAGACGACCCACATCGATACCTTGTGTCGAGGCCAGCGTTTCGTCCTGCCCTGTCATCCGAAGCGCGACCCCGAGCCTGGTGTGCTCGGATCTCAACATTGCAATCAAAATGCAAAGCAGAACGAGCACCGTGAGCGCGAAATATTGCGCCGGCGAAACGTCGTTTTCGTGGAGCCAACGAATATCGCGAAATCCGTCGATTGCAGCAGGACCAACCAGACCAGCACCTCGGTCAATCTGCCAGTGCCACAGGCTGAGTGCGATGCGCGCCATCTCACCGAAGGCCAGCGTAGCGACGGCGTAGTTCAATCCAGAAAGTGACATGGTCGGCAACGCAACCAGCCATGAACAAAGTGCTCCAACGCTCATACCAAATACCAGCGCGAGCAGCAGCGGGGCATGAAACATGGCGGACATCACCCCCGACGCGTAGGCGCCGAGCCCGAAAAACGCCTGCTGCCCAAATGAGACTCTGCCAACCAACAACAGGAGATAAGCCGACAGCGCAAGCAAGGACATGATCGCCATGTCACTCGACAGGCCGATCAAATGGGCGCTGACCATCTCGTTCATCCGCGCAACCCCGCGCTCAAGACCAGCGCTTGGCCAGACTTCCACGGCGCAACCAGAACGAAAAACAGAAGCGCATAGGTGGCAAATTCCCGGCCCTGCGCACCAAGCGCGGACTGCGCAAAAGCCTCCACCACACCAAGGAATAGGCCGCCCCACAAAACCCCCCGCACCGAACCCAGACCTCCCAACATCGCCGCCACCAACCCCTTGAGCAGCATCCACATCCCAAACATCGGCGTGACCTGCCCGTCAAGCGACAGAACTGCAAAGGCGGCGAGTCCTGACAGCGCGCAGGCAGTTGCGAAGCCAGCCGTTTGAAGTCGAGCCACAGGCATGCCCACCAGATGGGCAGCCACCCGATGATCTGCAGATGCGCGCCAGGACAATCCGGTGCGGCTTCGCTCGAGCCATGCCGCAAGCCCCAGGATCAGTGCGGCTGCCAGAAGGGCAAGCAGCAACCGATCCGTGCGGACCATCAGTTCCCCCAAGGAGGTGTCAATCGACCAGTCGCGCTGGGCTGCCAGAGAGGGAAAAGCATTCAGGTGCTGCGGCAACAGATTGACCGCAAGTTGCTCAAGTTGCATCCAGATCGCGAAGCTCGATGCAAGCGCGACAACCTCCCGACCGTCCGCACCCGCGATCGGCGCACCGAAAGTCGGCGCGCCCCCCTGATCGGGTTCTTGACCACTGCGAGCGAAGCACATCCATTCGACGTACCACCCGATGAGCGTCGCCGCAACAATGACCGTGACTGCCACCAGCCAAACCGGCACCTGCTGAGTCGCATAGGCAGCCGCACCCAAATAAGACGCCAACATGGCCGTGGCTCCATAGGCGAGGTTGAGTCGCCGCAATTGCCCAAAGGTCAGTGACAGGCCCAAGCCGATCAGCGCATAGGTGCCCCCATCGACCAGGCCGTCCACCACGAGTTGCAAGACCAGCATCACGGCAACGTTGGCAATGTTTCCGATCGGGGCTCTGCGCGTTGTTGTCCGAGATAGGCCCGCTGAATCACCGTATCGTCGGCCAACTCCCCCGGGCTACCAGAAAAGCTTACGCGGCCCTGCTCCATCAAATAAAAATGTTGCGCGACCTTCAGCGCCATGTGGGCGTTCTGCTCGACCACAAACAGACTCACACCCTCGCGATGCAACTGTTCGATAATTGAAAAAATCTCAGCCACGACCATCGGAGCCAGGCCCACTGAGGGCTCATCCATCAGCAACAAACGCGGCCGCGACATCAGCGCCCTGGCAACCGCAAGCATCTGTTGTTCACCGCCGGAAAGTGTTCCGGCAAGTTGTTCCACCCGCTCTTTGAGACGTGGAAATCGGACGAACATCGCGTCGATGTCATTACGAATCCCGGCCATATCGCGGCGCCGGTAGGCCCCTGCCAGGAGGTTCTCGCGCACCGTCAAACCCGGAAAAACCAGCCGATTTTCGGGGACAAGCGCCATTCCGCGCTCGACGATCTTTGCGGGCTCGCAACCCACCAGTTCTTCACCCTCGAACTTAACCGAACCCCGCAGAGGCTTGAGAATCCCTGCGAGTGTCAGCATCAGGGTGGACTTGCCCGCACCATTGGGCCCCAGCAAACAGGTGACTGCGCCTGATCGCGCGGTCAGGGTTACGCCCCGAAGCGCTTCAATCTTGCCGTACGAAGTTGCCAGATCGCTGATCTCAAGCATGATGGTCCGCGCCCAGATAAGCGGACCTGACGGCCTCATCGCGCTGTACCTGCGCTGGGGACCCTTCGGCGATCTTGCGACCAAAGTTCAGCACCACGACGCGGTCACACACTTCCATCACCAGTTCCATGTGATGTTCGATGAGCAGAATGGTTCTACCCTGATCACGCAGGCGACGAATACGCTGATCGAGATCTGCGATTTCTTCTGCGTTCATTCCTGCCGCGGGCTCGTCCAGCAACAACAACTCCGCACCCGATGCGGCAGCACGGATGAGTTCCAGCCGGCGCTGTTCACCGAAAGCGAGATTGGCCGCCAGATGGTCCCTTTTGTGTGCAAGGTCGCCAAAGACCAGTAACTCCTCGGCCTGTTCCCGGGCCGCCTTAGCGCCCGATAGCCAGCGCTCGCGAAACCCGCTCCAACCGCGATCACGTACGACGCGCGCTGCCCACAGGTTCTGCCAAACGGTTAGATGCCCAAAAAGCCGGATGTTCTGAAAGGTCCGGGCGATGCCCAACTCAGTGCGCTGGTGCGGCGCTAAATCGGTAAGGTCCTGACCCTTAAAACGCAGCGCGCCAGTCGTCGGTTGGTAGACCCCCGTGATGAGGTTGACTGTCGTGCTCTTGCCCGATCCATTGGGTCCGATAAGACCCAAAATTTCGCCCCGAATGACATTGAGGTCAAGCTGGTCGACCGCTTTGACCCCACCGAAGTGACGGCTCAGGTTCTGCAGTTCAAGCATGCTTGGTCCGTCCGAAACTCTCGCCGAGCGAGCGGCGCAAAAAACCGCTCGGGCGCACCAGCATGACCACCACAATCAATGCACCGAACAGCAAACTGCGCCAGTCGCCAAGAAAACGAAGACCTTCGAGCAGAATTCCCTGAATGAAAATAACGGCCAGGAGTGTTCCTGCCAAGCTTGAAAGCCCGCCGATGATCGGATAAGCAATAGCGAAAGTGGCCAACAGAATGCCAAAATTGTTGTGCTCGATATGGGTTGCATAATGCGCAAAAACGCCACCTGCAAGCCCTGCAATGCAACCGCCCACGCCAAAAGCCGACACCTTTGCCGCCGTTAGATTGATTCCCGCACTTTGGGCAGCCAGCTCGTCTTCACCTACCGCCCTCCAGAGCGTGCCAACGCGCGAGCGATCGAGCCAACCAAGAAACAGCATCACGAAGGCCACCAGGAACCAGATCAGAAAATTGATCTCCAGCATTGACCAACCATTGCCCGGGAAATAACGAATCCCCCCAAATCCGAGGCTCCCGTCGGGACCCACCAACCCCGCTGGGGTCTGCACCCGCCAGGTCAGATTGAAAAAAACAAGCCTGACGATCTCAGCGAAGGCAGTCGTTGCGACCACCAGCATCAACCCTTTAATCCGAAGCGCCGGAAACCCGACGGCGACTGCGACGATCCCTGACAGGATGGCGCCAGCCAAAAGCGCCAACCCAAGTGGCCAGCCCCACATCGAGGTCAACATGCCAGCGACATAGGCGCCGATCGCAAAGAACCCACCCTGGGCAATGCTCACCTGCCCCGTGTGCAAGACGCACCACGCGGAAAGTCCGAGCAGCGTATGAATGCCGATGACCTGCGCCAGTCCGAGGTAAAAGTCCATAGGTGCAGCGCTCGATCTCGAGTCAGTCGCGACCGCCAGGCGCTGCGAACAGGCCACCCGGACGGAAGACGAGGAAAACAAACAGCATCAGCATCACGTAGATGTCGCGCTCGCTGACACCACGCAAGAACTGAAAAAGATTTTCGACGCCCCCCACGATCAACCCGGCAACGATCGCCCCCGGAATACTCCCAAGACCACCAATCACCGTGACGACCAGTCCCTTGACGGTCAATGGCAGCGTCATCAGGGGGGAGAGCACGCCGATCGCCGCGCCCGCCATGGCCCCTGCAGTGCCGCCAAGCAAACCAGCGATAACGAAGGTGCTGGCATTGGTTGCATTGACGCTCATCCCACACAACTGCGCTGCAACGGGTTGCTGCGCCACCGCCCGAGTCGCCAGACCTAGGCGCGTCCGCTTGAGCAACTGCATCAACGCCACCATCGCGATGCAACCCAAAACAAACACGAACAAGAGGTCGCCGCGGATAAAGTACGGCCCGAGTTCGATATTCGTACTTGCAAATAGCGCGGGAAAATTCAGCGGCATCCCTCGCGTCACATGCGAAATGAGTTCCTCAATCGCCAGCAACATACCAACGGTCGACATCAACGACGCTAGCGGATTGTCGAGGGGAAGAAATCGAAAACAGATGAGGTAGACCAGCCAGCCGAGTAGGCCGCCCATCATGGCTGCAGCGACATAAACCAGAGGCGCGGGGACCGCGCTGACGACCAGCAGGCTCAGATAGGCAGCCCCAATCGAGGCGGCCGCGTAAGACAAATTGATCTTATGCATCACCCCAAAAATCAGGGTGAAGCCGATGCCAATGAGCGAATAGATCGCCCCGAAAAGCACGCCGTCAATGATGGACTGTGACAGGTCCAGGAAATACAAAAAATCCATACGGCGGCGATTCGGGGGCTCTTGACAGAGCAGGACTCGCGTTGACTACTTACTGTGCTGGGGTGTGCGCAACTGTCCAGTTCCCGCCCTTGGCCTGGACGAACAGGAATGGCTTAATCGCTTCCCGATCGTCTGTACGACCGACTTTGCCCAACAAACCCGTGGTCTGCTTCATCGCGGCCAAGCCATCACGCATCTTCTGGCGATCCGCCTGAACCGTATCAGGCCGGCCCATGATCTTTTGCTTTTCGATCAGTTCCTTGAGGGTGAAGATATTTTCAAAGGCGGCTGCATTGTGCAGATCCATGTTGTACTTCGGATTAAGTGCCTGCACCGCTGCAGCGGCATTGCGCGCCTCATCCGTCACCGGTGCGAAACTGGTCGGGATGATGAGGCCCTCGGCCTGCGCGGCGCAACCCTGCAGGGTCTCCATGCTCGACGACGACGTCAGACCGATCAGCATCTTCGGTTTTACGTTCTGGCGCGCCATCTCCTTAAGCACACCGCAAGTCGTGAATGGATGCGCCGAAATCGCGACGAGATCTGCATTGGCGCGCTTCATCTCGCGAACTTGGTTCGAGAAATTGATATCGTTGAGCAACCACTCCGATTGGCCAAGAACCTGAAGACCGGTGTTACCAGCCTGAGTCTTAATGACGTTGAAAGTTGCGTTGCTGTGGGCAAAATCTTTCTCGACACCGCCCCAGAACGACTGCAAATCAGGGCGCGTGGATTTGACCCATTCAAAAATAGACTTGTACATGTTGGCTTCGCTGGGGACGTTGCGGAACGCCCACTGCGACATCGCCGCCAGCCCACCCTTTGCCGCCACGTCGGTATAAAGCGGGAACTGCAGCCCGGAATCCGAGGCATCGCCAACCTTCTTTTGCAGCACGCCAAAGACGGGCTCGGCGACGTTGGAACAGGTCGGCCCGATCGCGACGACGGCATCGTTCTGAGCAGCGATGCGGCGTAGTGCGTTGATCCCCTCCTCAGCAGTGCATCGGTCATCGAGATACTCAACGACGAGCTTCGCCTTGCTTCCATCACCCAGCGTGACGCCACCGGTCTTGTTAATCATCGCGGCCGCCGCTTGCATGGCAACTTCGCTTTGCTGACCAAAGATACCAACGACCCCGCTCTTCGCGCCAAAGCCGTAAATCTTGAACGTCTTCTCCTGCGCGAAGGCCGCAGAGCTAAAGGTCAAAGCGATCGTCGCGGCCAGCGTCGCGCCAACCAGTTGCTGTCCTCGAGTCATCGAATGTCTCCCGTCTTTGAGGGCCGCTTGCAGCCCTATGTTGATTCAACCTATCACTCTGGCCACGCTGAACGCAGTTGGCCATTTCAAACGCGGCAATGCAGCGTTAAGTCCGCGTCAACATCGCCTTAACGGTCGGACAATGCTGGATACGCGCAAAAGCAATTCTTTAAGAGTGAATCACGTTTGAAAATACTCCGCATCAGTGAAAACGAGGAGATGCTGATGAACGGCCCACAGCCCCAAGGCCCGCTGGCAGGCTTGCTCGTGGTGGCTCTAGAACAGGCGGTTGCCGCACCCTACTGCAGCAGTCGATTAGCCGATGCAGGGGCGCGAGTCATCAAAATCGAGCGGCCCGAGGGCGATTTTGCCCGCGGTTATGACAAGGCCGCACATGGCGAATCCTCCTACTTTGTCTGGATCAACCGCGGCAAAGAATCGATCGCACTCGACCTCAAGAACAAGGACGATTTCGAAGTGCTGGGTCACATGCTGGCGCAAGCCGATGTGTTTATTCAGAACCTCGCACCCGGCGCCACCGATCGACTGGGGATTGGCTCAAACCTCTTACGCGAGCGCTATCCACGCCTGATCACCTGCGATATCAGCGGGTATGGAGATCGCGGGCCACTGACCCGGATGAAAGCCTATGACCTGTTGGTGCAAGCGGAAAGCGGGCTGGTCGCGGTCAATGGCGCGCCCGGTGAATGGGGCCGGATCGGTGTCTCAATTTGCGATATCAGCGCTGGTCTGAATGCGCTGATTGGAATCCAGCAAGCCCTCATGATGCGCGCCCAAACGGGGCACGGTTCGGGGGTTCAGGTCTCGTTGTTTGATTCTGCCGCCGAACTGATGAGTGTGCCCTACCTGCAGGCACGATATGGCGGCAAAGCGCCGGATCGTGTGGGCCTGAAACACCCGACGATTGCGCCCTACGGCGGTTTCACCTGCGCAGACGGGCGCGACATTTTGATTTCCATACAGAACGAGCGCGAGTGGGTCGACTTCTGCAGAGAAGTCTTGCTCGATCCTTCGTTCGCGCAGGACGAGCGCTGCAAGACCAATGCCCTCCGGGTTAACAATCGGGCGGTTGTCGATGGTCGCGTTGCAGCGGTGTTTGCGTCGCTCCCGAGCGCGGTGATCATCGAACGTCTAGCGGCCGCCCAAACCGCCTACGGCAACGTCAACGGCGTCCAGGATCTGATCGAGCACCCACAGCTTCGGACCCGACCCATGCCGGTTGGTGAAAAAACGGTGGAGGTCGCCGCACTTCCCTGGATCACCGAGTGGGATCCGTCGAGCTATCGTCCGGTGCCTGCTGTGAACCAGAATGGTGACGCGATCCGAAACGAATTCAAACCAGCTTGATCAGATCGTCCGGCCACCATCAACCGGGAATTCGATGCCGGTGAGAAACGCCGCCGCGTCGCTGGCCAAAAACACGGCAACGGTAGCGATATCTTCAGCGGTTGAGAGCCGACCTAATGGAATCGTGCCCGTAAATCGAGCGCGGTTCTCGGGGGTGTCGGGCACTCCCATAAAGTCCTCAAGCAGTCCGGTGGCGCCCATGACTGGGCAGATCGCATTGACGCGGATGTTCTCGGGGCCAAGTTCAACCGCCATCGACTTGGAGAGCAGATTCACCGCCCCTTTCGAGGCGTTGTACCAAGTCAGGCCCGGACGCGGCCGGATTCCGGCAGTCGATCCAACATTCAGAATAACCCCGCCGCCCTGTTGGCGCAGCAACGGGAGCACGGCCTGAGTCATGTGATAAATCGATTTCACATTGACCGCAAAGACGCGGTCAAACGTTGCCTCATCGACCTCCAGCATCGGGCGGTTTTTGTGAGTCGTTCCAGCGTTATTGACGACAATGTCGGGAGGACCAAAGGTATCGACGCAATGCCGTACGAGCGCCTCGACCTGCGCCTTATTGGTAACGTCAACCGTAAACGGGGACGCGGCGGCACCCAGTTCATGGGCAACTCGTCGCGCCGCATCGGCCTTGATATCCGCAACGATGACGCGGGCACCCGCGTCCACATAGGCGCGAGCGATCCCCTCGCCAAATCCGCCACCTGCGCCGGTCACGATCGCTATCTTTTCAGCCAATGCAGCCATTCTGATCTTCCTATGACGATTTCAAGCGTGGCGCGGTATCAGCAAACTTTAACGCAAGGCAACGCCCGATGCGATCAGGGTCTCAGCGGCGATGTTCTGCAGAAGTATCGCGTCGCCCTGCGAAATGCCCAGATCTTTTGCCGCCTTTTCGTTACCCCCAAAACCGGTTGGATTACGTCCGGAGATCGTTCCGAACGAAACCAGCGCGCTGAGATATGACCCATAGACGCTGGCATGCGTGGAATCGATCCACCACAAATTCATTTGGCTCCCACTAGCGTCATAGGTGCCGTCGGCCTTGTAGAAATTGCTCGACTTCACGGCCTTCACATCCACTGCGCGCTGGAAGGCATTGCCGACAGGTACGACGCCGGCGAACTTCTTGTTGGACTCAGCTAAACCATAGAACACCGCTGACATATCGGCGGCCATGTCCTTGAGGTTCTCGGGCGTCGTGGCCTTGCTCGTGTAGTAAAGGTTGTTAAGACCTGTGATGGCGCTGCCATTCGAACCGGCAGAACAAGTTGCAGAACAAGTTGGGTCCACGATAGGGGCCCCGTCAAGCGAATTTTTATTGGCGATCGTGCACTTATGGGCTTCAACCATGTCGGGGCGCGCCCAGGTCTGCATTAGGTAGACCTTTGCACTCGGATTCGCGTTGGTGTTGGCGGGGATGACCCGACTGGTATTGCAGTTGGCGGTCGACAATCCTGGCCCTGGGACTGCCGCAGTGACCGCGGCAGTACAGTTGGCAAGTCCGCCAAAAATCTCGGCCTCGGTGGTCGTCACACCCGTGCCAGTGTGAACGTACTGCTCGATCAAATTAGCATAATTTTTGAAAGAAACGGGGTTGCCATTCTTGGATTTCGCGGGCGAAAGCGGTTCATCGCTTTGCCCCTGCAATACCACTACGTCCCATTTTTCACGCGCGATGTTGGCGCGCATGTCCCAGTTGGCGTTGGCCGTATTCAGGAAATGACCGCGAAGGGTCGCGGCATTGCGGGTTGAAAGGGATACGGTGTAGTTCAGGCCCGACTGATCCGCGAGGACCTTAAATATCCCGGGCACCCCGCCCCAAGGGTGTGGTTCAAAGCAGCCCGTATCAGGCGTTGCGCATGGCGACGGTGGCAAACCGGTGCCGATCGGAAAACTGTTACCGCCGGTCGGATCGACCGTGTTGTAGGCGGCCGTCATATCCTTAACGTTAGCGGCGTTGTATTGCATGGCCGGCGCGATTCGGGCAAAGGTGTAACTGTTCCCGACAAAGAGAATATTCATGGGCGCGTCGGCCTTGTCCCCGCTGGTACAACCGACTAAGGCAAGCGCGAGCGCACTCAGAGTTAAACTTTTGCGACAAATCGAAATCATCTTAGAGATCCAGAACGAAAGAAGTGAGGAGAAGCCAAGGCCGAGGCAAAACAGACCGCGCAGGATCTCTCTGTGACAACTTGGTTTCAAGATAGGGTTATTACTGAGATGAATTATTCCTATTCCCTGCATGCCTGTCCCTTGGGAGAGCTGCTACTCGTGGCAACTGAGCAAGCCCTAACGGAGGTGCATCTGCGCCACGGGAAGCACGTGCCGCTCTTGGATGAGGCATGGACTAAAGCCGATGACCACCAAATCCTGAATCTCGCAAAAACCGAACTTGACGCCTACTTTGCTGGCCAACTTCAGGGTTTTACGGTGCCGATCGAACCCGTCGGAACTCCGTTCCAACAGCGCGCGTGGTCGGCTCTCCTTCAGATTCCGTTTGGCGAAACCAGAACGTATGCGGAGCAGGCTAGCTCGCTGGGAAAGCCCACCGCGACGCGAGCCGTCGGTGCAGCCAATGGAAAAAATCCAATCTGCATCATTGTTCCCTGCCATCGAGTAATCGGCAGCAACGGATCATTGACTGGCTACGCTGGCGGGGCTCCTGGCGCTTGAAGCGGCGGCCCGCCCCAATGCGGGTTAATACTTACATCTAAAATCACTTTGATGGCGCCACGGTCGTCCGTTTGTCATTTTCACCACGTAGGGTGTAGGCGCGAGATGGGTTGATGCCTATTTCGTGAACGCCCTGGGATCTTCCAGATTGCTCCATTCAAAACATTGAGATCATTATGACAACCGCACACGAACACGAAGTTCATCACGAAGCAGCAGAACATCACCGTGCCGCGGCACACCACTTTGAAGCTGCCGCCAAGCACCAGCTCCTGGCTGCCAAAGCAGACGACAAGGACGACGTGGTCACGACCGCCCACCACGCTTACCTGGCTTATGGCCATCAACTGCAAGCTGTTCATCACGCTGAGCAGGCTGCGATTGAAGACGAAACCGTCGACCACGACGACGTCGACAACCACTAAGCGATCGACGGCATCGCGTCCATGACGCCGAGGACCCTCAAAGACTCGGCGGGCCGTGATGCCCATTTGAACGTCGACGACCTCAAGAACATCCGATACATCGAGAGCTTTTAGGTTCTCTGGGAAGGTTGGTTTTTTTCAAAAAACCATCATGCCGAACGCGCACTTCACCCCACTGATTTCCGCGCACGCCTTGGCTGCGGGGTTGGCGTTGCCCCTCGGAGCAGCCATTTTGTGGCGGCGCAAAGGCGACATGTGGCACCGCTGGATGGGACGCACGTGGTTCCTTCTCATGACCTTCGTCGCCGCCGGATCATTCTGGATCAGGGTCTCTGGTCACTATTCCTGGATCCACGGTCTGTCCGCCTTTACCCTGGTCATGCTGGCACTTGGAATCTACATGGCGAGGACCGGACGTATCGAAAAACACAAGCGTATCGTTAAAGGCCTGTACTTCGGCGCATTAATCATCGCGGGACTGTTCACGCTGTTACCCAATCGCCTTCTTGGGCACTGGCTTTGGACGCACCTTCTCGCTTGAACCGATTCGAAAGAACCAAGTCTTCAACGGCGTCTCGTTCTAGAATACCGAAGCGGCGCAACGAAGCGACCCACCATTGAACTCTCACGGAGACCTCCTGTGCACCCTATGAAAAAACTTAGAATGAGTGCGCTCCTGTCGACCGCGCTCTTCATGCTGCAGTCAGCTTTTAGTGTCGCGCAAGCGCAATCAGGCGCCACCCCCACCGCTCCACAAAGTTCGGCACCAACGTCTGCTAAGGCGGAAATTTTGTGGCTGGGCCAGGCTGGCTTTCGGATCAAGACGCCGGGCGGCAAGACCCTCGTGATCGACCCCTGGCTCACCGGTGGCCCCAAGACGCCAGCGCCTTTCAAGACTGATATCGGAGCCCTTGGGAAAGTCGATTTCCTGCTGGTGACGCACGCGCATGGCGATCATATTGGTGATGCACCGGCACTTGCCAAACTGCATAAAGCCGTACTGTATGGCCCGGCCGATATGGTGACTCCGCTCACGACACTGGGCATTCTCCCGAGTGAACTGGGGCATCGATTCAACAAGTCAGGTCATGTCAAACCGTTTCCAGGAATTAAGGTAACAGCAGTTAAAGCTGAACATTCCTCGTTACTCGTGTGGACCAACCCCGCGACCGGAAAGCCCGAGTCACACCCCGCAGGCGAACCGGTTGGCTACATCATCGAATTAGAGAATGGCTTCAAAATCTGGCATATGGGCGATACCGGCTTGTTTGCAGACATGCAGTTCATCAGCGAACACTACAAACCCGATCTGGTCATGATGCCCATCGGCGGAAATTTCACGATGGATCCAGACGATGCTGCGTATGCCGCCCGAAATTGGATCAAGCCCAAAATGCTGATCCCCATGCACTACAACTCGAATCCGCTAACCAAAGGAACCCTGGCCGAGTTTCAAGAAGCGATGAAGGGAAGCACCATCCGGATCATCCCCATGACTGAAGGGCAAACGGTCGAACTCAACTGATCGCGTTGAGAAGCGGCAAAAAGGGCTTGAGCACGTCGAACCGCTGCTCGGCCCAGTGCAACCCAGTATGCGCCACCAGCATGGAGGCCAAGAGTACAAACCCCTGAGGGCGACTGGCCTGGAAGAGGCCATAAAGTATCGCGACCATCGCACCGAGTACGACTAGTTGACCGGCCTCCACCCCTAAATTAAAAGCAAAGAGCGCGGTAAGCAGATGG